>JACZXH010000062.1 GCA_022571715.1 Bacteroidota bacterium
CTTCTTCAGCAGGTAGCATGTTATATAATTTTGCAATAGCTAAATCTCTATCACCTATCATTGGATAATTAATAGCGAACCCTTGAGTTTCTTCTATATCCTTAGCCCATTCAGTATGGTCTTCTACTGGGTCCACACTTAAACCAATAACTTTACAATTCCTCTTGGTGAATTCGGGCTCCAAGCCAGCCATATAACCTAATTCGGTAGTACAGACGGGCGTGAAATCTTTAGGATGTGAAAACAAAATTCCCCAGCTATCACCTAACCATTCATGGAAATTTATTTCCCCTTGCGTGGTCTGGGCAGTGAAGTCAGGCGCTTCATCGTTAATTCTAAGTGACATAATGTTCCATTTAATTAATTGAAAGATTTATAGTAAATATATTTATATCTAATTGCTAACATATATTCTACTACCAATAGCAGCATTACTGTAAATATACAGTGTATTATCCCGATAGGCATTATAAAAACACTCAAAATCTATTCGCGTATATTATACGTTTAATTCTTGTCATCATTGAATTGAATATGCCAATGGGTTCCATCACAAAAGGGTTTGTTTTTTGAACCTCCACAGCGACACAGTGTAAAATGTTCTGTCGATGAACCCTCCCCACGTGGCGTCTCAACTAGATCCGGTCCGCCCGATACTACATAAGGACCATTTGGTGCCACAAAGATAGCAGGCTCACCTTCACGGTCCCGGTGTTCAACACCATCGATCGAATAACTCAGGGCGCCGGAGGGGCACTTACGGATCACAGTAATAATCTCGTCGGGACCGGAGGCCTTCGGGTCGATCCATGGTTCTTGTTTCAATCGAAAAACCGAGGGAAGACCATCGGTGCAGCGGCCGGCATGGGCACAAATGCCCCTGTTATCGTGAATAGTAATCTGTTCACCCTCGTAGTTTTCACGCTTGTCTTCTACACGGTCCTCCAATTTGACGGAGGAGAACCCAATTTTTGCATGCGTTCCATCGCAGAAAGGCTTATTAGCTGATCCGCCACAACGACATAGTGCCATTGTCTCCCTGGTTTCGACTGGCCCTTTTTGATTGGCGAAATTCTCAATATTTTTCACCAGATATGGCCCATTAGGTGCTGGGGTGATGTTCGGTTTTGACTGATTTGACTGATGTTGTTCACTCATTGAATCTTCTTTTGTTAGGATTTAAAATTTAAAGGTAAGAATTCCATACTTCATACTCAAACCATAACGGCACTCACCATGATTTCGAGCAACTCTTTAACGAAATATTATAATTATTTTAATTGAATAAGCCAAATAAATCTGTTCTCAAAATTTCTATCCAAGAAAAAACGTAAGGGCAAATGCAGTTAAACAGTTTATTCAAAACATTGTAGTTTTAATTATTGTTTTTTCTTAATTCTAATTTGTCATGAATAAAAATAAAGGCAACTAACTTCAAATTATTTTTCCCTTATCTTCTTGCAGGAATATTAAAAATAACTAAGATGACATTCTTGAACACCGGTAGCCAACGCACATCTCCTGAAGCTGCTGAGCACTGTTTGTGAGCCAAAATTCTGCGGGAGCAACTGATGAACCACAACTTCCAGCTTTCTATAGACAATTCCGGGTTAAATACCAGAATGTAAAATAAATTCCAGATCAGGAATTGTTGATAGTCGTTCTATTCATCACTTCATTCTGGTGGTTGATAGATTCCTGGTGTACCGCTTTTAAAAACCGTTCAATAAATTGTGCGGACAATCCAATTTTACTTCCTATGGCATTGGCTTTTTCAATGATCTCATTCCACCGTTCGTTCTGTAGTATTGTAATCCCATTATTTCGTTTATACACACCGATCTTATCAGCAACCTTCATTCGTGAGCTGAGCAAGTTCAGCAATTCGTCATCAATTTCATTGATCTCATTTCGCAATGATTCCAAAGTGCGGCTTAAATCCTCACTTTGAATATCAGGCGTACGAAGCACAAGGGCATCGAGAAGCGTTACCAGGTCATCAGGAGTCACCTGCTGATCTTTGTCACTCCAGGCTTCGTCTGGGCTTATATGTGATTCGATCATTAACCCGGCAAAATCAAGGTCCAGCGCTCGCTGGGCAATTTGAGGTAAACACATACGGTTACCACATATATGACTCGGATCGCATACAATGGGCAATTCCGGTAATCTTCGCTTCAGCTCAATCGGTATCTGCCAATGCGGATCGTTGCGGTACTTCGACTTGCCATAACTGGCAAATCCACGGTGTACTGCCGCCAATTTACTGATACCGGATTTATGCAGGCGTTCAAACGCACCTACCCACAGATCAATATCGGGATTCACAGGGTTTTTTATAAAAACTGTTGCATCGGTGCCTATCAGCGCTTCGGCTATTTCCTGAACAGAAAACGGGTTAGCAGTTGTCCGAGCTCCAATCCATAACACATCTATTTTATATTTCAATGCTTCAAAAACGTGCTTGAAATTAGCTACTTCAATCGTTACCGGTAAGCCTGTTTCTTCTTTTACAGCCTTCATCCATTCCAACCCGGGAACACCTACCCCCTCAAAGCTACCGGGCCGGGTTCTGGGTTTCCAGATACCAGCGCGGATCATTCCTACTTTTCCTGAAGCCGCTAACGCTTTACTAGTTGCCATTAGCTGTTCCTCCGTCTCCGCACTGCAGGGACCAGCAATGATCAATGGCTTTTTATCAAATAAATTTATAGTTGATAATTTCATGTTCTTTTTCGTTTTGGTATTTAATTTCATTTTTTATGCCACTGATTCGCTTTAAGGCGACCTGCCAGTCTTCTGTGGGGCTGCACAAGGACAACCGGATATACCGCCGGCCCTGAGAGCCAAATATATGACCGGGGGTGATAAATACCCGTGCATGCTGCAGGATAATATCGCTAAGTGCTTCCGAAGAATCCCATTCTACCGGAATTTTGGCCCAGATAAATATACCACTTGTATCCTTGGTATAGCTGCAATTAAGCAACGTGGCAATCTTACGCGCGAAGACACTCCGCTTTGCATACGATTGGTTTTGTTTTTCATACCAATCCATTCGCTCCTCCAACGCACGTATGGCGGCCACCTGTATGGGTAAAAACATGCCAGAGTCCATATTGCTCTTAAACTGCAATATCCGTTCAATCAACTGGGAATTACCGGCAACCACTCCTACCCTCCAACCAGACATGTTATGTGATTTACTCAGGCTGTTAAGTTCAACAATATGATCCTCACCTGTTCGATTTTCCAGTAAACTCAATGGCGTTTTGTTGAGAATAAACGCATACGGATTATCATTCACGAGGATGATATTGTTGTTATAGGCAAATGAGATCAGGTTCCTTAAATCTTCTCGGTTAGCAATGGCTCCGGTAGGCATATGCGGATAGTTGATCCACATGAGTTTCACTTTCGATAGATCTGTTTTATCCAGAATATTCAAATCGGGTAACCACCCGTTTTCATCTGATAAATCGTACGCTTTTACAGTTCCTCCCGCAAGATTCGCTGCAGCAGCATAGGTGGGATATCCGGGATTTGGCACTAACACCACATCTCCTTTGTTGACGAAAGCCATAGTGATGTGCATAATGCCTTCTTTTGAACCCATCAGTGGAAGAATCTCACGTTCAGGATCAAGGTGTACATTGAAATATTTGTGGTACCACGCCGCAAACGCATTGCGCAGTTCTGTAATTCCACGATATTCCTGATACCGGTGATTTTGAGGATTTTCAGCTGAAGCAATCAGCGCTTTGATCACATTTTCAGGTGGGGCCAGATCAGGGCTGCCTATGCCAAGATTGATAACCCTTTCACCATTCCGGTTCAATTCATTAATTTCTTGTAGTTTTTTTGAAAAATAATACTCTTCCACACCCAGAAGGCGGTCAGCTACAGGTATCTGCCGATTAATCATAATTGTCTCCTTTCCTGTAAGTGCCCAACAATTCCAGGCGCGTGGTATGAGTTTTAAGAGCATCCATGATTTCAGGTAATTGTCCAATATCCTGAATTTCCATATCAGCGTAAAATCCGTAAAGAATATTTCTGCTTGGAACCGGATGCGACTGAATTTTTGAAAGATTTATCCCAAACGATGCAATCACATTTAGCGTTCCTGCCAGACTTCCGGCAATATGAGAGGTCTGGAAATAAATAGAGGCCTTGGCAGCGCCCGCCGGTAGCATAGATTTCAACGACAATACAAGGAACCGTGTATAGTTATCTTTGTGCGATTCTATTCCTTCACTGAGAATTTCAAGTCCATAGAGTTTGGCCGCAATATTACTGGCAATAGCCGCCACACACATATGGCCTTCTTCGGCTATCTGTTTAGCACTCAACGCCGTATCCGGAGATTCGACCAGTTTTATATGCGGATAGCCCGACAGGAATTCCTTACATTGATGTATCGCCATAGGATGTGACCGAATTTCCTCTATTGATTCAATGGTCTGTCCGGGAAGCGCCATAAGATGCTGTGCAATATGTATACTTATTTCACCGGTGATTTTCAATCCTGATTTACGAAGCAATTCATAATTAGGAAGAATGCTACCTGCAATAGAATTCTCAATGGCCATTAATGCATAGGATGTTTTTCCTTCCTTTACATTATTCAATGATTGTTCAAAAGTTGATGAAGGGTGGATCTCCAATTCGTTACCGAAATAAAGCATGGCAGCTACATGATGAAAACATCCTTCAACACCTTGTATCGAAACCTTTTTCGTTGTCAATTCAGTTAATGTCTCTTCCATATCGATAATAAAAAAAGCCTCCCATTAGGGAGGCTTGAACCATTATATCAATTACATTTTATACTATGGCCTCCCTTTTATCCTGAACAGATAAAAGAAGAAAAAACCAAAAGAATAATATGTATTTATTTTTCCCATTTTGTAAATGTGCTTCAAAGAAAAGAACTTTTAAACCAATAAACAAAGCGATTTTAAAAAATTTTCGTCAAACACACATTTTTATAATCTTCAGGATGGGTAGTAAAACCACAGTATCAGTTTGGTTTATCGGAACCAGTAGATGAAAGATAACTGTACGTAAGCGATAAATTCACGAATCATGATTATATTATATACAGATCCTTATTGCGATCATTTTAATTCATTCTGAATAAACGTGTCCAACTGCCCTGGGAGCCATTAGCAACGTCGGGTATCATGAAGAATCCGTCATTTATTTTATGTTCACTATTAACAGATCCTTCTCAAACATAGGATGACGTTATAAATAGTTAGACATGTGTAGATTAAAACTATATTTGTAATCCGCTTCTGCACCGAGTCCTTCGCCATAGGCTAAGGCCGCCGGCGAAAGTCGGCTGTCGCTTATGCCGAAGTTTCGAAGGCACTACACGTAGGAGCAATCCTTCGATATTCCGTGCCAAATGCCTCCTTATAGTAGTTTCAGCACTCCGACTCTATAACTAGGAATTAAGGGAGAGACGCCCTCAAAAGGGTTGTACCAAGCAGATCACAGAAGCTCCCCTGAGGGAACTGTTTCTACCAAAATGATTATCAATTGAAAATCAAGAGCTTATAATAATTGTTCAATATTAACATAGCGACACCTGTGCCTTCACCAACATTCTAACAATTATTTAAGTATTCTTCGTATATCATTTGCCCGTAACATTTGTACAGCAAGCTCTTCCTTTTTATCATTTACGATCATATCTCTGAACACGGTTAAATGTCTGATATACTCATCAAGGGCGGTTTTTATATCTTGTTTATTTTGCGAGAATATTGGCCCCCACATATTCGGTGAACTCATCGCCAGTCGAACGGTGGAATCAAATCCGCTGCCAGCCAACAAGTTTATATTCTGTTCATTCTTCTCAATATCAAGTACCGTCAACCCCAACGTAAACGCAGAAATATGAGAAAGATGTGATACATACGCCAGGTGCCTGTCATGTTCGCCGGCACCCATTTCTATCAGTGTTGATCCCAGTGCGGAATAAACATCATGTACCCGGTTAAGTGCATATTCTGATGAATGTTTTGATTCACACAAAAGGGCGATTTTATTTTTAAAAAGTCCCGCAAAAGCAGATTCAGGTCCTGAATCTTCGGTACCAGCGATCGGATGACTAGCAACAAATTTTTGCCGATGCCTGTGATTGACAACAGCTGCACAAATCATCCCTTTCGTTGAGCCAACATCCATTACCACGGTTTTCTCTCCTGTACAGTCAAGGATGTGGCAGATTATTTCTACAGATACGTCTACAGGAGTTGCCAGTATTACTAGGCCTGCATCCGGTACTGCGTCGTCGATTTCGGAGTACCTGTCTATAATATTTAACTCCAGGCTCTTTTTAAGATGATCCTCATTTATATCGATACCCGTTACCTGCGTTATTGTATCGGAATGCCTGAGATCTATCACCATCGAACCTCCGATCATACCACAACCTATCAAAACAATGTTCATAATCAGATATTATTATTTTTATTGCACAATAATATGATAAGCTATTATAAAAAAAGGCGCCCGCAAGGCGCCTTTTTATCGTAATAAGGTAAACTTTACGATATTTCTTCTGTATCACCCTCTGTTTCAGGTGTTTCTTCAGTTTTTGCTTTGGTTGTTTCCTTCTTTGCTTTTACTTTTACTTTCGCTTTCGCTTTTGCTTTTGTTTTTACTTTTGCTTCTGCTTTTACTTTTACTTTTACTTCTGCTTTTGAATCAGTTTTCGGTTTTGTCTGTTTCTTCTCCGTTGATTTTGCTTTCGCTTCTCCTTTTTCTGATAATTCAGTTTCAATAGTAGTATCAGGTCCGGCATTAGCTTTTGTTGTTTCCTTTTTAGCTTTTGTTTTAACGATTTTAGCTTTCGGCTTTACTTCTTCATCTGCTTCCTCAGTAACTTTTGTCACAATCGACTTTTCGGCTTTTACTTCCTCCTTCTTATCTACATCGGCTTTTGGCTCCGACTTCGTTTCCATTGAAGAGGCTGGTTTTGCATGGGTTCCACTTTCCATTTGCTCCTTTAGTGTAGTCAGCACTTCAATATCTCCCAGTGTGTCCTTTTTCGAACTTTGATTGATCATATCAATCGCATGAGACTTCCTTTTCTTTTTAGGAGGCCTTGGTTTTTCTTCTTTGTATATAGCGGTGTGAGAAAGTACTATCCGCTTGTCATCTTTTGAAAATTCCAATACTTTAAAATCCAGTGTTTCGCTTTCTTCTACTGTCGACCCATCTTCTTTCAAAAGCTGTCTGTTGTTTGCAAATCCCTCAATACCATATGGCAACTCGAGGATTGCGCCCTTTTCAATTTTACTGATGACCGTACACTTATGAACCGATCCTATTGTAAAGACGTCAGCGAACGCATCCCATGGGTTATCTTCCAATTGCTTATGACCAAGTGCCATCCTTCTGTTTTCTGCATTCAGTTCTAGTACTTTCACTTCCAGTTCATCGCCTACGCTTACAAACTCGGATGGGTGTTTAACTTTTTTGGTCCAGGATAAATCCGAAACATGAACAAGACCATCAATTCCTTCTTCCAGTTCAATAAAAAGGCCAAAGATTGTCAGGTTTCTGACTATACCTTTGTGTGTTTTACCAATTGCATATTTTGTAAGTAAATCGGCCTTAGTCCAAGGATCTTCGGAAAGCTGCTTTATACCCAACGACATTTTTCTTTCCTCCCTGTCTAAGGTAATAACTACTGCTTCCAGTTTATCTCCAGCACTAAGAAAATCAGAAGGATTTCTCAGGTGCTGCGACCATGACATTTCTGATACGTGAATAAGGCCTTCAACACCTGGGCTTATCTCAAGAAATGCACCATAATCAGCAACATTTACAATCTTGCCTTTCACTTTTGAACCCACGTCAATATCTTTGGAGAGTGAATCCCAGGGATGTGGAGTAAGTTGCTTCATTCCCAATGAAATACGCTTCTTGTCTTCATCAAAATCCAGTACAACTACTTTTAAGCTGTCATCCAGATTAAGTACGTCTTCGGGATGGTTAATACGCCCCCAGGATATATCAGTGATATGCAACAGTCCGTCAACCCCACCAAGGTCAATAAATACGCCGAAGTTAGTCATGTTTTTAATAACCCCTTCGAGTACCTGACCTTTTTCAAGGTTATTAAGAATTTGTGCTTTTTGTTCTTCCAGATCTTTTTCTATAAGCACTTTGTGAGATACAACCACATTGTCATTTGCATAGTTGATCTTCACAACTTTTACTTCCATGGTTTTATCTACAAAGACATCAAAGTCACGGATAGGTTTAACGTCGATTTGTGATCCGGGCAGAAATGCCTCCACGCTGAAAATGTCAACAATCAGACCACCTTTGGTTCTTCTTTTCACAACACCTTCAATAACCTCATCGTTATCAAGGGCATTCTGAATGTTTTCCCAGGCTTTTACAATCTTGGCTTTGCGGCGCGATAGCACGAGTTGGCCATTAATGTTTTCCTGTTCCTCAATATATACTTCAACTTCGTCTCCAACCTTGAGGTCAGGCAGATCCTTAAATTCGGTAGATGAAACCATGCCGTCGGATTTGAATCCGATATTCAAAATGATATCACGTGGATTCACTGCAACCACTACGCCTTTAACAACTTCCTTTTCAGTAATTGTATTCAATGTCAACGTATATTCGTCTTCCATTTTTGACTTATCGTTATTTGAATACTCTTCACCAAATCCACTTGTATCCGCACTGTCCCAATCAAACTCTTCTGTGGGCACTTCAATATTTAGTATTTCTGCTTCTGTAAGTTTCTCTCCCGATTTTCTCTTTGCCGGTTTCAATGTCTTTTCATCATCTACAACTTCTTCAGCTAATTCCGTTTCTTTTTTCTCCGAAACTTTTTTCCTGTAAGTTGTTTTTTTGGCGACTTCGGTACTTGCATCTTCAGATTTGTCATCCGCAGCAATTTCATCGGATTTTTCCTCAGGAGAGGTCAAACTCAATGTTGTTTCATCCTTGTCTTCGTCTATTATTGCAGTATCTGAGACAGTTTCCGCTTCGGTTTCATCAACCCTCTCAACTTTCCTTTCTTCCTGTTTTTCATCCTTCACTTCTTCCGGCTTCTCATCCTTCACTTCTTCCGGTTTTTCATCCTTCAATTCTTCCGGCTTCTCATCCTTCACCTCTTCCGGTTTTTCATCCTTCAATTCTTCCGGCTTCTCATCCTTCACCTCTTCCAGTTTCTTATCCTTCAATTCTTCCTGCATCTCTTTATTCACTTCTTCGGAATTTTCATTCGATGCACTTGTTTCGATATTGGCATCGGAAACCTTTGTATCCTCTACCTTTTCCTGTGTCTTACTCATATTAAAACAAAAAAACGCCCGTTATCTTTTATAGCCCGTGGAGCATCCGGACTTTTAAAATGTGCTACATATCCCGTAACGATTCCGGGACCCGTTTACTTAAACGGAGTGCAAAGATATGCAAAAATTATATTCTAATTCAGCGTATAAATGAAATTGTATGTACATGAAAACCCGAACCTGTACCGGAAGCCCGTTTGCCAGTAATGGCCCCTGCTGAAGGTGGGCAGGAAGAGTCATTCTAAATTACCGTCATTCTGACAGCGCTGCGACATGGGAAGAATCTGTAATATGATATCCAATTAATATTATTAACAGATCCTTCGCTGGCGACTTACTGGCCACAGGATGACGACTTAATTCAAAATAATGAAATTATTCAAGTAAATGATCAAACTGAAGGGTTCCAGTTGCATAATCCATCAAGATCTTCTGGAAAAGCAGCGCATATTTAGCCCTGGAAAGTGATGTCTGCGCCTCTACTAATATATTATTGGCTTGTGATAATTCAATCAGACTGGAAATCCCCAGGTTATAACTTTCGTTTTGCGTTTCCTGAGATTTCTGAGCTGCCTGAAACTGTACAAAGCTTACCTGATAAGCCAGGGCTACATCCCTGAAGTTCTGATAAGCCCGTAACACATCGGTTTTAATGGTGATTTCCTGATTATCTACCTCCAGAGAAGCATTTTGGTGCATCATTTTTGCATTGATCACATTTGCCCTGCTTCGATAACCCGAAAAAATCGGGATTGACAAACGGAGGCCATACTGCTGCGCTTTATTATCTACAACAAATTGCTCTTGAAAATTCCTGTTTACAGTCTGATCTGAATATCTTGAACTGAGAGAATAAAATCCAGCAACTGTAGGGAAATAGAGTCCTTTCTGCACTTTTATGTTTTGCATAGCGGCCTGTTTATCTTCAATAGCACTTTGCAAATCCTTCCGGTTTTTCAGCGCTAGGTCATAAAGTTCCTGCATATTATAATCTTCTAGGCTAATATCTTTAATATCCCAGCCTGGTTCGACCAGCACAAATTCTGTTGCAGGATCAACCATAAGCATCTCGGCAAGCAAGGCCTTATCATTTATCAGTCTGTTTTCAGCACGTATCACTTCCAGTTCGGAATTCTTTACTTTAAAATCCTGATCATACTTATCTGTAATCGCTATGGAGCCTATTTCAAACATGGTGGATATCTGATTATATAAAACCTGCTGATTCACATGGTTTTCGTTCGCAATAATTACCTGCTCCTGGTCCTGCAATATAGTCAGATATTGTACAGCCACATTCCAGATTACATCTTGCTCCCTTCGATTAATCCTGTTAATCTGAGCCTCAAACCTGTGTGTCTCTCTTTTAATTGTGCTGATTTTGGAAAATCCGTTAAAGAGTGTAACCCCGGCATCGAGTGATCCATATACATTATCGCTTAACGTATTAACTACCTCGCCTGTTTGTGCCAGAAAAAAATTTCCGTCGTTGCGGAAAGCAATTCCGATGGCATCAATATCCGGGGCCAATGAAGCATAGCTTGATATTCTGTCAGCCTGTATGGCTTTGAGGTTGTTGCGCTCCTGCTTAAGACCAATATTATTGTCAAGTGCGATCCGGACGGCTTCTTTAAACGATAAATTCAACGGAATCTGTGCAGAAATATTTGAAATTCCTGTAACCAAAATGGTCAGAATAAGTATACTTTTCATTTTTTAGCTGTTATTTGATCAGCGATTGTCAGTCTGCCTTAACTACCTGTGATTTCGTATCCGAAATTAACTGGCCATCCTCGAGACTGATGATCCGGCTCCCATATGAGGCATTCTTTTCCGAATGAGTCACCTGGATAATAGTTATTCCGTCTTCTTTATTAAGTTTCGCAAATATTTCCATTATCTCCTCTCCCTGCTCAGAATGTAAATTGCCGGTAGGCTCATCTGCAAGCAACAACCGGGGCTGGCCTACAATGGCTCTGGCAACTCCTACTAACTGCTGCTGCCCTCCTGATAGCTGTTCAGGAAACAAGTCCTTTTTTGCCACTATGTTGAACCTGTCAAGCATTTCAGCTACCATACTCTTACGCTGTGACCCTTTTATGCCTTTATAAATAAGGGGTGTTTCAATATTTTCATATACCGTGAGTTCATCTATGAGATGATATGCCTGAAATATGAAGCCGATGTAATGCTTATGGAGTTCGGTTTTCTTCCGCTCACTTAGCCGATGTACCGGTTCATCAAAAAAGTAATATTGACCCTGAGAGGGTTCGTCCAGCATTCCGATGATGTTCAGCATGGTGGATTTACCTGCTCCGCTTGGCCCCATAATGGTTAAAAATTCACCCTCCTCCACTTCCATATCTATCCCTTTCAGAATAAACGTACGTTGAAACCTCGAATCAATATATTTATCAATGTCATCAAATTTTATCATAACAGTTCTAATTATAAGCGATAAGTATGCCAACTCACTGCGTGATAAATAAGGTCATTTTTACCAAAATGGCACGTCCGAAAACGAAAAATGGTGTCCGGAATCAGACAGTCTGATTGTCCCTGACAATTCACATAGTAGCAAATATATTTTTATACGTTAAAACAGATAAATTTGAAGCAATAAAATCTATTGTAAATGGATGAAGTAATTCTTGTAAACAAAAAAGATGAGGAAACCGGTACGCTGGGAAAAATGGAAGCTCACCTGCAGGGTAAGCTGCACCGGGCTTTTTCAATATTCCTGATAAATAACAAAGGTGAATGGCTGCTTCAGAAACGGGCAAAATCAAAATACCACTCTGCCGGACTTTGGACCAATACCTGCTGCAGTCATCCACAGCCGGGCGAAGATGTTTATCAGGCAGCTTTACGAAGGCTCAATGAAGAGATGGGAATAATTTGCCATCTCGAACATGTATTTTCATTTATCTATAAAACAAAATTTGACAATAACCTGACCGAACATGAGTACGATCATGTTTTTACAGGTGTATTTAACGGTGAACCTGTTATTAACAAAGCCGAAGTCAGTGCATGGAAATATTTTTCTGTAGAAAAAATCCAGTATAATCTTACAACCGATTCGGTTTCTTTTTCTTATTGGTTTCAAGTAGCCATGCCGAAGGTATTGGCCTTTTTAAACTGACCTGCCGGCATCGGTTTCTATTTATTTCTTATAGAAACAGGTTAGTTTTAAACAGTTTCACCGCAATCGTAAGAAGTACGATCCCGAAAACCCTTCGTAATACGCTGATACCATTTTTACCTAATTTTTTTTCGATATAGGTGGTCTTTTTAAGGACAAAATAAACAAGGCCAAGGTTGAGCGCAATTCCTACTATAATATTGATGGCGTGATATTCAGCCCGGATAGAAAGCAGGGTGGTGAGTGTACCTGCTCCTGCGATCAACGGGAATGCTATTGGAACAATGGATACGGTTTCGGGGGTAGCATCTTTAAATAATTTGAATTCCAAGGATCATTTCCAGGGCTATTAAAAACATTACAAAAGAACCTGCAATGGCGAAAGAAGACAAATCGAGTCCAAATAGCTTCAATATCCCTTCGCCGACAAACAGAAACAAGATTAATATTACTAAAGCTACAATAGTAGCTTTTCCAGACTCAATCTTACCTGCTCTCAGCCGAAGATCAATAATAATCGGGATTGACCCCAATATATCAATTACTGAAAATAATATTAATGTAGATTTTAGTATTTCGTTGATATCTAACTTCATCGCCTAAAAAATTGGCCGCAAAAATAACATGATGTTTTAAAAGATAAAGCGTTTTTTAAAATAAATTATTTTTACTTTGATACATTAGGAATATTTCAGGAAAATTCACCTGTACCAAGATCACCTGGAAGGCCTGCCACTTGCTTCCCGGCAAAACAGTAACGGGCAGGGATTTTGCATCCGGTCAATAAGTGATTTTTGTATTAAACTTTAAGATTCATACCTACGGCATTAAGGATCTTTCGAGTAACCCTGTCACGGGAAGAAAAAGCTTTATTCAAATAAATTATTCCGACCTGAGAGATTTTACAGGATTTGTTGTTGCCGCCTTTAAAGACTGCAAACTGACCGTCAAAAACGCAGTAACAACTACAAATCCAAGCGATACCCAAAAAATAAACAAAGGGATTCTAATGTGATATTCGAAGGTCTGCAACCACATATTCATAAGTTGGTAAGCAATCGGGCCGGCAATTAAAAAAGCAAAAAATATCAGTAATGTATATTCGTTGGCCAACATTATCAGCAATTTACCTACGGATGCCCCAAGTACTTTTCGAATACCAATTTCTTTGGTCCGTTGTTCTACCATATAGGATGTCAGGCCATATAATCCAAGGCATGCCACAACAATGGCGAGCAATGCAAAATATGTCATTAGCTGACCAAGCGTTTTCTCGGATCGATAAAGATCCTCAAAATTTTCATCAAGGAATGAATATTGAAATGGATAGTTTGGCATCGTGTTATTCCAAACAGCTTCAATCTCTTTAAGTGAACTCCCCACATCAGAAGTTACACGTATGAATGAATAAAAATATGCCTGTTCATTCATATATATCATAACCACAGGTGTAATTCGTTCATGAACCGATTGCATATGAAAATCGCTAACCACTCCAATCACTGTCAATGGAGGATTCTCCTGGTTATTGCCAAAAACAAGTTTTTTTCCAATGGCGTAATCCGATGATTCCCAACCAAAATCCCGGACGGCCGTTTCATTCAAAATCGCAGCTCCAAGTGTATCAGCAGCATTTTCAACAGATAAATCCCTTCCCGAAACAAATTCAACGCCAAGCGTTTCAAAAAAATCAAAATCTATCCCGAAAAACTGAACAATCCACATTTCATCTGTAGCAGCTTCTAATGGCCTTAATCCAGTTTGATTAACAACGCCCGCCGGTGCACTAAGCGAACCTGAAACATTTGCGACGGATGCAATTTGATTTACCTGGATTTTGAAGCTATGATATAACGTCCTCAGAACAGGATCAGAAAATTCAACTACAACTACCTTTTCTTCATTTAATCCCAGATCCAGATCTCCAATAAATTTCATTTGTTTATAAAGAATACCCGTACTGATTATCAATCCTAGTGAAATGGCAAACTGTAGTATGATAAGTATCTTCTGTAGGAACCCTGACCCTCCTCTGCCTGTTACCGCTTTACCTTTGAATATGTCAGAAGGCTTGAATGATGAAATGAAAAATGCAGGATACAACCCTGAAACAGACCCAATTAACACGGTAACAGCAAAAAGAAGACCCATTATACCTGGATCTGTTAATAGTGAAGTGTCAATGTCTTTGCCTACCAGGCCAAAAAACACAGGAATTGAAATGGTAATAAGTATAATTGACAACAACATTGATATCAGCGCAATTAATATTGATTCTCCCAGAAACTGCGAAATAATCTGATTTTTAGTAGCACCGGAAACTTTGCGCAATCCAACTTCCAGTGCCCTCCGTGTTGACCGGGCTGTCGAAAGATTCATAAAATTGATACCGGCAATAACAAGGATAAAAAATGCGATGGAAAAAAATATATAAATAGTACCGATTGAACCATTAGCACGGATTTCGTTTTGCAAATGAGATCTCAGGTGAATATCAGTAAGTGGCTGGAGGTTCGCTTTCATTTCAAATCCTGCTGCTGCAAGCTCCTCCGGGTCGCCAACATATTTTCCAATAAGTTCAGCCAGCTTAGGTTCAAACTGATCAGGAGCGTAGGCAGCCGGGAACTGAATATATGTGTAAATCAAAGGAAAATTATCAAGCTCAAGTAAGTTTTGGCCATAAATCGGATCTCTCAGTGTTATAAAAGAAGCAAGGAAATCAAATTCAAAATGTGTATTTGATGGAAATTCTTCGAAAACACCAGAAACAATAAAATCATACTGATTGTCAAGCCGGAATATTTTACCTACAGATTTTTCGTCCCTGAAATATTTTCTTGCCATTCGCTCAGAAATAATCACGCTATATGGCTCTGATAATACGCGGTCAGGATCTCCCGTTTTCAATTTGACATCAAACATTTTAATAACTGTCGAATCAGCAAATGTCCAATTTGATTCATAAAATATTTTGTCCTCATATACGACTTTCCACCATTGATTGGGTGGTTTAAATCGGACTACATTTACAATCTCGGCATAATCCTCAACAAGATGAGTAGCCCATCCTGGTGGAGATTGTGCTGTAATCACGGATCCACCGGTTGTATTAAGATTGGTATTTATTCTATAGATTTCTTCCGAATATCTAAAATGTCTGTCATAACTCAATTCATACTGCACAAACATCATGATAATGGTAAAACTTGCGAGTCCGATTGAAAGACCGGAAATATTCAGAAAAGAATAGACCTTGTACCTGACCAGATTTCGTATTGCAACTTTTAAATAGTTTTTAAACATTTGAGTTTAACTGACCTAAACACGAGAACGTAAAATCAAAGACCAGGTTTGTATTATTTTCATATTTATTATTCATCCAAAACAAATATTATTCGAAGCAAACGATATTTATGAGATTTTGATACACCAACCAAATTAATCATTCAAAAAGTATATGAATGATTTCCCTGGGTTTGATATTTGTATTAAAACCTACAGAACAGAACAGAACAGAACAGAACAGAACAGAACAGAACAGATCTGATTCAAAAGAATTACCTGGAGTTAATAAAGCGCCATATCGAATTTTCTCCGATACTTTTTAGTCAGTTCATGATCAGGTCCGAGCAGATTAAATATTGCGATTGTTGATTTCCTGGGGAGTTCATCGCAGAATTTTTTATCAATCATTACACCTTCTATCAGTGCCTTGAGGGTTTTATCCAGATCATTTTCCTTAAGTCCTTTCTGTGCCTGCACCAACTTTTCGGCCTGTGTGGGGTTATCATTATGATCACATTGTGCCAGTTCACGGAGAACGTGTATATGCTGTGCAGTTTCATAATACCGGTTGCCTGGCTTAATGTCTTCTATCAGAAGCGCCGCTTCAGTGGCTTCTGAAAAAACCAACCGCCTGGCCAGTCCAACCCTTGCTTCCTGAATATCAGGGTTATCGTCCACAAATGATTTAAGTTTTGTCAATCCTTTTGCTGTATCGGTCTGATACAATTTCAGAATTTCACTTAATTCTTTTTTTCTGTCATCGGGTATATTCTCTTCAAGCCAGCGTAAGATTTGGTGCCTGGGTAATGCCCCGGTAAACTCAGCTACCACTTTACCGTCGTAAAACATTTTGACAGCCGGAATGCCACGGATACTGTATTCTCCAGAAACGGATGGGTTTTCATCCGTATTAACTTTTATTAGTTCCCACTTACCGTTTGCTTCGCGTGCAAGCTCTTCAATAACCGGTCCGAGAAACTGGCAGGGACCACACCAGGGTGCCCAGAAGTCTACAACCACCGGTACCTTTTTACTCTTTTTCAATACTTCATTTTGAAAGTCCATATGTATTTTTGCCTTTTTCAGTTTTAAATTGAACTGCAAAGATAATACGAAAAGGGTTTTTATATTCCGAAATTAGTAATGTTATCGAAGGTACTAACATATGGATAAGCACATTTACAGATGTTTCTATTTAAAAAAATACCAAATTCCTAAACCGGAGGGCGGACCAATTCCGGTACCAACAATTTCCTGATAATTATACAGACTATAAAACCATTTTAATCGTTTGCAATAAATTTTAACAAAGACCGGTTGTGATTAAAATCTTACGATTCATCTGAGCTGGTTTCATACCGTTAATAAAAAATAGGTACATGTAATTATCCTTTCTTTAAAAAATCAACTAAATTGTGATCTGAAAGACAATGTAGTAAATTATTCTTAAAATAAATCAATAGATCGGAATGAGCACAGAATGCCACAAACCGATTCTATTTTCGTTCAGCAATACTAAAATATTTATATAATACTAATAACCATAAAATAAATATTATACTTATGAAAAAAAAGCACATTAAAGACGCTTCAAGAAGGCGGTTTATTAAAGGAGCGGGTCTGGCTGTAGCAGGTATAACCATTGTACCGCGTCATGTACTTGGAGGTGCTGGGTTTTTAGCCCCAAGTGACACACTGAACGTAGCAGGTATTGGTGTTGGAGGAATGGGATTTTCTAATCTTAAAAATCTAGAATCACAAAATATCGTAGCACTTTGTGACGTAGACTGGAAGTATTCCAAACGAGTATCTGAATATTTTCCAAAAGCTAAAAAATTCTGGGACTGGAGAGAAATGTATGATAAAATGTCCAAAGATATTGATGCGGTTGTCATAGCCACCGCTGATCATACCCATGCAATTTCAGCAGCACATGCCATGACCATGGGTAAACACGTGTATCTTCAGAAACCCCTTACACATTCTGTTTATGAATCACGGTTAATGACCAAATTAGCGGCGAAATACAAAGTAGCAACACAGATGGGTAATCAGGGAGCTTCAGGTAACGGAGTTGCTGAAACAGCCGAATTGATCTGGAGCGGCGAAATAGGTGAAGTAACCCGGGTTGAATCGTTCACAGACAGACCTATCTGGCCACAGGGGTTAAATGCACCTGAAAGGGGAGACTGGGTGCCCGAAACCCTGAACTGGGATTTGTTTACAGGACCTGCCAAAATGAAACCGTTCAACAATGTGTATCACCCATGGAACTGGCGTGGCTGGTGGGACTATGGTACTGGTGCACTTGGCGATATGGCTTGTCATATCCTGCATCCCGTGTTTGAAGGCCTTAAACTCGGCTATCCAATAAAGGCCCAGGGGAGTTCTACCTTATTGCTTACTGAAAGTGCCCCTGCTGCACAATCTGTAAAACTTACTTTCCCCGCAAGAAAAAAAGTGGGTAAAGTAAATATGCCGGAAGTGGAAGTTATTTGGTATGATGGTGGTATTAAACCTACCATGCCGGAAAACTGGCCTGCAGGTAAAAATATGAATAATTCCGGGGGAGGATCTATATTCTATGGCACAAAAGACACACTGCATGTAGGTTGTTACGGCCTGGATCCCTGGCTTCTATCCGGAAGGAAGCCCAAGGTAGCACAGTCATTGAGAAGAGTAGAAAAAGAAATCGGTTTAAAATGGGGAGAAGGTGCACATGAAATGGACTGGGTACGTGCCTGCAAGGAAAGCCCGGAAAATAGGGTGCCTACTATCTCTGACTTTTCCGAAGCAGGACCCTTTAACGAAATGGTAGTGATGGGCGTATTGGCTGTAAGGCTTCAGAGTTTGAATAAAGAGCTGGAGTGGGATGGAGAAAACATGAAGTTTACAAATATTTCTGAGAATGAGAAAATCAGAACTGTAATTAAAGATGGTTTTGCCATTCATGACGGTCATCCGACATTTAAGAAAGACTGGACTGAAGCGATATCAGCAAATGAATATTCTCAGGAACTTGTTAAACATAAATACAGAGACGGCTGGTCATTGCCTGATATGCCTGCTTAATAAATAATAATGATTACATTATATTAAACGATTAATTTATAATCAATGAAAATGAAATTATTAAATCAATCACATCTGAAAAGTTACATTGTTCTCACTTTTCTGATTGTTCCGCTGTTACTGATTTCATGTAGTCAGAAAAGCGAATCGGATGAAGCATCAGTGGCCACCACGGAGGAATTGGAAGAAGTCACTGAACAGGCTCCCATCAATTCGCTTACTGACGCTGAAAAAGAAGAGGGTTGGGTCCTTTTGTTTGATGGCCATACGAGCGAAGGCTGGAGAGGATATGGCAAAGATCATTTCCCCTCCGGATGGGAGATTATTGATGGAACCTTGCATATGATAGGTTCCGGAAGAGGCGAAGCAGGGTCGAAAGAAGGAGGTGATATTATCTATGATAAGGAATTTCAGAATTTCACACTGAAACTGGAGTGGAAGATCTCAGAAGGTGGCAACTCGGGTATTTTCTACCTGGGCCAGGAATCGCCTGAGTATGAATTTATCTGGAAAACAGCCCCGGAAATGCAGGTTCTTGACAATGAAAAACACCCGGATGCTTCAGAGGGAAAGGATGGCAATCGGCAGGCCGGATCGCTTTATGATCTGATTCCCGCCAAGCCTCAGAATGCCAGGCCTGCCGGCGAGTGGAACCAGGTGGAAATCGTTGTGTATAAAGGCACCGTGATTCATAAACAAAATGGAGAGACCGTTGTGGAATATCATCTTTGGACACCCGAATGGGAAGAGCTGGTTGCAGGTAGCAAATTTCCTGGCCTTAATTCTGATTGGGCCAATATCGCCAGCAAGGGCTACTTTGGTTTGCAGGATCATGGAGACGATGTGTGGTTCCGTAATATTAAACTAAGAGAGATGTAAGCTTAGGCTGAAAATAAAAAAAGGGTGTTTGAGTATTTTCAATCATCCTTTTTTTTACTGTCATACTGAACGACTGTAATCGCTGCGCCCTCGCGTTTCATCGTTGGCAAGCAAGCGCAGGTGTATGGCAACCGATGATAGCAGCTCTCGACCACGTATCTACTTCACCAAAGCTTTATACTTACGCAGTCTGTACGGGCGCAACGACGTAGAAGAATGTTGGGCAAACACGGCCTTCATTTCATTTGTGTCTGCGCCGAAACCTTCGCAATAGGCTATAGCCATTCGCCGTCGCTAAATAATTCATTTGTTTCATTTTTGTTTCAGTACATTTGCGCAAATGACCGTGATATGCAGGAGTAGATCATTTCAGTACTTTATCAAGCTAAAACAGTTTAATCTTCTTTGATTGAATCACGCAGGTGTTAAAAATTTTTAGTTACAAATATTTTAAAGATCAGTTCGACTTCAGACTTGCCGGAAAATGGCTTTTTTATGGGTCCATTATCGGAGTGGTCAGCGGCCTGGGCGCCATTCTTTTTCAGACCCTACTTTCTCTGGTGAGCCAGCTTACATTTGTTCACTGGATGGGACTTGAGCCCAGTTCACCAGGAGGTGAAAAAGAATTATTCCATTTTTTAAGAGGCGATTATATCCCTTACCTGGTTGTGCTTATTCCTACGATTGGAGGCCTTATTTCAGGATGGATTGTTTACACCTTTGCCCCTGAAGCCGAAGGCCACGGAACGGATGAGGTAATTAAATCATTTCATCGAAAGAGAGGAAAGATAAAATCAAAAGTACCCCTGGTAAAATTAGTAGCTTCTGTGATCACGATCGGATCCGGAGGAAGTGGTGGCCGTGAAGGACCGATTGCACAGATAGGGGCTGGATTTGGCAGCTTTCTGGGTATGCGCATGAATACACGAACAAGAAGGTGGCTCATGGCAGCAGGTATGGGTGCAGGCATTGGAAGCATATTCCATGCTCCGCTGGCCGGCGCTATTTTTTCTGCCGAAGTATTGTACTCCGACCCGGAAATGGAATCCGAAGTGCTTTTGCCATCTACAGTTGCATCAATAATCGCCTATACGGTTTATTCTTCCGTATTTGGATGGAGCCACATGTTTATTGAATCAAGTGGGATGGGATTTTCAAATGCGCTGGAATTAATACCCTACCTGATACTGGCCATAGTGCTGGCGCTATCTGCACATTTGTTTGTGAATGTTTTTTATGGTATACGAAGGCTTTTCGACAAAATAAAAATAAACAAAATTCTGAAACCAGCTATCGGTGGATTCCTTACGGGTGCACTCGGGCTTACGTTGATAACTTTGCTTGATGACCACAAATTTGTAGTCGATGTCATGGGTGGGGGGTACGGAATTCTGCAGGAGATATTCACTAGCGGTGCGGCCAATCTTGGAATTGGAATCCTGCTGATTATTGGGTTCGGTAAAATGTTAACCACATCCTTTTCCATAAGTTCCGGAGGCAGTGCCGGTGTGTTCGGACCATCAATGGTGATTGGCGGAACAATCGGAACATCGACCGGCCTGTTACTTGACCGGATCATTCCCGGCATCATAAACAATCCGGCATCATTTACCATTGTAGGTATGGCCGGTTTTTTTGCCGCTGTGGCAAACACGCCGCTTTCTACCATCATTATGGTAAGCGAACTTACAGGTAACTACGAGCTTCTTCTACCCTCCATGTGGGTGTGCACCATCGCTTATTTTATTTCCCGTAAAAGTTCTATTTACAAAAGTCAGGTCCCCAATCCAAATTATTCGCAGGCTCATTTCGGCAGGTATGCACCGGATATTATTGATGTCACACAAGTGAAAGACTGCTATCTTAAAACACGAAAATTTTCAACAATAAAGGCCGACTGGACTATTAAGGAAATTCTTTCCGTGGTGGATCGCAGCAGGCAGCGGATATTTCCAGTAGTTGATGAGAATAATAAACTGCTTGGTGGGTTTAACCTTGGTGACATTACGAGCGTTTTACAGGATCCGGAAAGTAAAATAAAAACTTCCAAAGACCTTATGCACTCACAAATCCCGTTGGTTTCTCCGGAAGACAATCTGGCCAAAGCCAATAAACTGATGACCGACAATCTCATGGATGAAGCATTGGTGGTCGAAGATTCACCCGATTCGAAAATACTCGGGATCATTACCTCATCCGATATTGTGCTGACATATAACCGTAAACTCTCAGATATCAAATACGGTGATGAAGATGAAGATACCTCACTATATGATCAGAAGCTGCTGAAAACATTTTCCTTAAAAAAAGTGCTGGAAACAGACCTTCTGACACTAAAACCTGACGATATGCTGAAAGACCTTGTAAATGTCATTATTCAATCCAAAAGAAACATATTTCCTGTTGTTGACGAGAATCAAAAATTTCAGGGTATTATTTTATTGAATGATGTGCGTAGTCTTATGTTTGACACATCACAGTATGAAACATTGGCGGTAGAGGAGTTGATGACCCGTTCCCCAGATAAAGTTTACTATGGTGAAAGCATGAAGGAGGTGATTGATAAATTTGAAAATACCGGAGCCTGGAACCTGCCTGTAGTCAACAAAAGCGGTAAATATCTGGGGCTTGTGTCGAAGTCCAGAATATTTTCATTTTACCGGAATGCCCTGATACGTCACACAGATATCTGATCCGCACAGATGATATACTTAAATAAATGAATGTGTCTTAAAAATCAGTTTCTGTCAGCATGGTTTACCATTATCGTTTCCCTGACTTCAGGCATGGCCCAACCTATTTCTCCTGATTTTAATTACACATCCAGGTATATGGAAGTAATGGACTCAAAAATGCATTACATTGATGAATATCAGAACGAGGCAGATTCGAGGCAACTGACATTCCTTTTTCTTCACGGAAACCCGACTTCCAGCTATTTATGGCGAAATATCATTCCTTATTCCGAGCCATACGGCCGGGTAATCGCTGTTGATTTGATTGGTATGGGTAAGTCAGACAAACCGGATATCGATTACACCTTTTCAGATCATAGCAAATTTCTGGACGGTTTCATTGAAAAACTTGATCTTCATAATATTATACTTGTTATTCACGATTGGGGCTCTGCCCTGGGGTTTTATTATGCACATCGGCATCCGGAGAAAATAAAAGGAATTGTATTTATGGAGGCCATATACAAAACGACGACATGGAAAGACATGAAGTTTATCCCGAAAATCATTTTTAAAAAATTGAGAGATCCGGTAAAGGGGCCTAAAATGGCTGGGGAAAAAAACTTTTTCCTTAAAAAAGGCTTACCATTTGGCACCAAAAGAAAGCTTTCAAAGAAAGAAATAGCCTATTATAATGTACCTTATCCAACAATTAAAAGCAGAAAACCTCTGATTGTATGGCCTACACAAATACCAATAGATGAAAAACCGGCAGATGTGCATCTGATTGTAACGGAATATGCAATATGGTTAAAAACAACAAACATCCCCAAGCTGCTGCTCTATGCGAAACCGGGCATGATCATTAGAAAAGATAAAGTGGAAGAAATCCGGAACTCATTTATTAATACATCATTAGTGTATATCGGAAAGGGAAAACATTTTATACAGGAAGATCAACCGCACCAAATCGGCAAAGCAATTCAAATGTGGGTTAAGGATAATTTCAA
>JACZXH010000114.1 GCA_022571715.1 Bacteroidota bacterium
GTGTACCCAGCCCATCCGCATCAGCCGTATATTCGGGCATTTCGAAACTTACCTGTACATGCGACATTGCCCCAAGGTTGTAAATCTCATCCGGCTGAACCTCCTGGATTATTCGTGTGATATTTGACGTATCCGTTAAATCGCCATAATGTAGCTGAAACTGATAGTTTTTATCATGGGGGTCCTGATAAAGATGGTCAACCCGCTCGGTATTGAACAACGATGATCTACGCTTTATACCATGAACCTGATACCCTTTTTCAAGTAAAAATTCGGCCATATAGGCGCCATCCTGACCAGTGATACCTGTAATAAGGGCTTTTTTCATAATTTCATTTTATGTAAGAAACCATTCCCTCGACTCCAGATAATTATTTGTCATTTCAATTGAGCTGGTTAATTCGGGTACAAGTCGTTTAGCCTTACGGTACAATTTATAAATATTTTCTTCTTCATACTCGTGGGTAATCCTGTTTCTTAAATCCCTTATCGCTGCAATTTCATCTGCTTTTGTAACGAGGTTCAGCTTCTCTGCAAGATTTGCTCTATCAATAAATGTTTCAGGAAACTCCCTGTTAATAAAAAAAATGAACTTCAATACTTTATTCATGAAAATATCAGCAATTCTGGCAAGACGAGCGGTCAGGGCTTCAAAATAGATTTCATCTACCTTACCGATACCTGGTCCAGGATCCAGATCACTTATGAGTTCATAAACTTCCATTTCCATTAACGTATTTTGTGACTTATTCAAAAGAGCCAGGTTATTCTTTAACTGTTCTACCAGCTTTTGATCTTCTTCACTCATAGCCCAATCGCTGTTGACATGGCAATTGCTTTAAATGGCGGATCTTCCTGGAAGGTAAAGTTTACAATATCCACTTTTTGTTCGCCAAATTGTTTGCAAAACTCGAAATAAACATGTTGCTTATCACTCAAAGATATTTTTTTAGAAGTCAGTACCATAATGTCAATATCTCCCCCTCTTGCATTATCATCAGCCCTTGAACCGAATAGATATATCTTAGCTTCAGGTGAAATACGTCTGCAAGCATTTTTAAAAAAATCAGCTTGATCCTGCTTTAACCGCATTTTTTAATTCAATTCCGGCTAAATATCATCAATTAAACATGCTTCCGCCTCCTGACTCCCATTTACGGGGTCCACGGTTTCCTTATATAATCTTCAAATATAACCCGTGTGTTAATACTTTTTATTGTATTTGGGTGACCATTTGATAAACAAATAACAGTAGCACGTCTCCTCCGGGCGCTCGCAGATAGCGTGTTTTACCATAGCAGATAAAAAATTACCTAACCAGTATATCAGGTTGTGGGTATATTCTGCCGTCAATTTCAACTTCAATTACCGGCCAGCCTGTTGATATAGTAATTACCTCGAAGCCGTTTTTATGAGCAATTATGGTATCCTCTACCTTGGTTCCCCTGATAGTAGGATTCCATGCAAACGGCTGATTTTCCTGAACCACTTCATCAATACCCGGATAGATCACATATTCGCGATCATTATAACCGATGGCACCACCCTGGTGATGAAACTCCCATTCACCCTCAAAACCTGCATTAGCATACCATTCTTTACATTTTTCCCAGATATCTACCAAACGTGTGCCCGGTACAGTTGCATGTTCATACATGGCATTTATAACAGCTGTTTTATCCAGTTTATCCCTAATTTCAGCAGGTGGATCACCAAAATGAACAAATCGCGTAACTGCTACAGGCATACCCCATTTTTCAGCAACAACATTGATCATGGCATACTTTTTAAGTACCTGTCCAAAAGGTAATGCGTGTCTGTAATTAAAAATCCGGTCATCCACACCCACCAGAAGCACGGTTGGCAAAATACCTCTTGAATTCAACGAGGCAGCGATTAACGCTTCAATTTCATATTCATCCATACCCGGCCTTACTGCCATGCATACTTCTGCTACAGCTTCTGTTACCTGTTTTCCAAGCCAGCGGTAACGACTTAACTCCGATTCAGTAAATGAATATCTCAATCGTTGAAAATCGTACGGAAGGGCAACTGTACCCGGGAAAGGCACATCGCTGGCAACTTTACCAAAACCGGAAATCAATGACGCCCGGCGGTCATTACCAGCCTGCCCCGCCGGCGGGGGTTTACTTTCATACCACTTAACTTGTATAAGTTCAAATCCTAACGCGGTCATGGTTTCGTCCATTATCCGTGTTGCCTCAATATTGTCGCAGACAACATAGCGCTTTCCGGATGAGGTAATTAAAACAGCAGCAACACCTACATCTTTATTCAACACGATTTGTGTGTTTAATTGTCCGGCAGTGATCCAGTTCACATTTCTTACTGTGGAAAGCAGCACGCCATCAAGTGAATGATTTTCAAGGTAAAAGCGTATTCTGTCAATTTTTACTTGTATCTCTTCTGCTGCCTCCAGGTTAGAAATAACCTGAGATGGGTTATTTTTCCATGCAGTTATACTTTTGACCTTTTCAGCTTGCACCTTTTTCATTAATTCTTCATCTGTAAATTCAGTGCATGCACAGATGCAGGTTAATACAGGAATGATCATGAATATTTTTTTCATTACATAAACATTGATTTATTTACGATGTGTGATCAGCCACGATCACCCATTCACCATTAATTTTTTTCCACAACAGTGAAAAGTTTCCTTCAGCGTTACCAATATTTTGGTCACGTGACAGATGGTATCTGCCTACTACGAAATACGCATTATCCGAGATCTTATTGATATGCTGAATGTCAAATTTCAATTTTCCCATTGCAGCCTCATCCGGGTACTTGCTTTGATATCTCATAAGTGTATTTTCATACCCATAGATTACCTGATCTTTGCTGATAAACATCAACGAATCAGACTGCCAGTATCCCATCATAAAACAATCCAGATCACCTGTATTCCAGCATACGGTCTGAGATACCAGCCGACGCAGAATGTCTTCTTCAGTGTTTTGATCAGGAACGCATCCGTATAAGCCCAACGTACCAGCCAAAAACATTTTGATAGTGATTAAATAATTCTTAGTCATATCGTTCTTTTTCCGAAATATATTCATTTTTAACAAACAATTAAATATGAACTTTCTTGCACATACATATTTATCAGGATCTGATCCGGAAATACTTGTGGGCAATTTTATCGGTGACTTTGTTAAAGGAAAACAGATTAAAGAATTTGGCGATAATATACAGAAAGGTATCAGATTACACCGTGAAATCGACCATTTTACAGATACGCATAAATTTCATTTAAAAAGTAAATCCAGATTAAAAGAAACGTACAGGCATTATTCCGGTGTAATCGTAGATATGTATTATGACCATTTTCTTGCAGTTAACTGGTTAAACTACAACACAAAGGATTTACTTACATATACACTTGATGTTTATAAAATATTAAATAACCACCATCACATATTACCAGGCAGAGCCCAGGAAATGCTGAAATACATGATACCCGCTAACTGGCTATATTATTACTCAGAAATTGAAGGAATACACCAGGCGCTAACAGGAATGTCGCGCCGGACAAAATTTGAATCAGGAATGGAAAATGCCTCTGAAGATCTTAGAAAACATTATAAAGAATTTAAAAAAGATTTTGAGCTATTTTTTCCGGAGCTGATTAGCTTTACTCAAACTTTTGATTTCGTAAAATATAACCATTAATTAAGATTAGAAAAGTAAAATGCAAAAACATTAAAATTACAATGTTGTCTACACTTGTTTTTGTCTGAAAATAATGATCGTTTCAAAACCAAAACGCAATGCATTGTTTGCCATCGGCCTGTTCGTGTTGATCAGTTTTTCCCTGGGTTTTGTCAATTTGAATATCATTATTCAGGGAGGAGCAAGATGGTATAATTTCCTGATTGTATTTACCATTCTACCATTCGCGCTGATACTCCTCATCAGGCAACTTGCCGGCTATAAAATCATCACAATTAATAAGGATATCATAAAAGTAGCACACCCATTTTTGTTAAAAGGTTTCGGATTTAAGGTTAAGGAAATAACCAGTTGGGAAGAGACGATCATAAAAACAAAAAACGGCTACTATAAAGAATTATCGGTTCGTACCGAATCTAATATCCTGCTGAAACTGACCTTGCAGGAAAATTCAAACTATGAAAAAGTGAAAGATTTTCTTCAAAAAAATGCAGCCATGAAGAAAATGAAATAAACCACGGTAAAGGAACCTTGTGTATTGAATAATATATAGTCTGTCTATAAAGTCAGTAATTCAAAAAAAATGAATGAAACTCTGGTGCGGAAGTTACTTCCGTACCCCCATGTATAAACGTGCTGGCTTAATTCATCTTTAATCCTTTCTCAGAGCATAGCTAAATTATGTAACGTCATACTTGGGCCTGCCTCACCACTCACTGTCATCCTGGCGGAAGTCAGGATCTGTTGGTTACTCCTGTTCAAGCCATAGTCGATCCTACAGATCCAGGATCAGGTCCGGGATGACATTGAGGTGTGAACATACCGGCGCGGAAGAACCATTCTGTACCTTAATTATGTAACGTCATACTCGGGCCTGCTTCACCACCTACTGTCATCCTGACGGAAGTCAGGATCTGTTAGTTATTCCTGTTCAAGCCATAGTCAATCCTACAGATCCCGGATCAGGTCCGGGATGACATTGTGGCGTGAATATAGGGATTACCCGATTCTGCCTTCTCATTTGCTTTGGCAGACGTGCAAGTCGGGTAATGATGCGTTTTATAACTCTGCCGTTATTCCCTGGGTTAGTATCCAGTCGGCCAAGCCTGACCCGGTGATTTGATTAGATTAATCTAAATTTGCCAAATTCAACCACTATTTTTTAAATAATACTGTATTTTGGGGTGATTTAATGAAATTTCTTGTTGCCATACTACTTGTTTGTGTTGCTTTCTCCGGTTTTGCTCAGGAAAAAAGAGGTAAACCTATTTTGAAAGATTGGGAATCCACATATTACTATTCCTATTTCGGAAAGTACTATTACGGATATCATAATGGTATTGGTGCAGCTGATCTTGGAGTGGAAATTGGGCCTAAAGGCTGGGGGCTTGATCTACAACATGGTTCCATAACCGGTATGGTGCCGGCATGGGATTCGCGTTTGGCAACACGAGCGAATTTGGCTTGTCGTTCATTTTCGCCTATGCGATAACCCCCAAATGGCAGGTGAATACGGCTCCGGTAGTACGATTTATCCCTACAACCGCCGAAAAAGAAAAATATATTGGAATAGGCGCCGATATTGATATTATCTATTATTACTGGAAGAATATTGGTCTTAAAGCAGGGTATAGCAGTACTACAAATTTTTCCCTGGGAGCCAATTTCAGGATCAGTAATTACATTTGGGAACGATGATCCTAATAATCAAAAGATACAAATATCATTTTGCTTTTCGGATGGTGTGATGATGCAATTAACTCCGATACCGCCACTAAGAATTTGGAGTACATATTCACGATCGACTTCTTATCAGCAATTAGTGAATATGGGATGTCAAAAATTCCAAACAAAGAATAACCACAAATTCACAAATAAATTTATATTCGTAGTTAAAAACGAACGCAATGGTACTGAACGATAAAATAGCATATATTACCGGTGGCAGCAAAGGCATTGGCTTCGGAATTGCCGAATCTCTCATAAAACAAGGAATGAAGGTGGCAATTACCGGCCGAAATGGTGAAGCAGTTACAAAAGCTGTTTCCCAACTAAATGCACAAGGACAAAGTGTAGCAATAGGAATCGTTTCCGATGTGCGGAATGCAGAAGATGAAAAAAAGGCAGTTGAAGAAGTTGCCGATAAATGGGGCAAACTGGATGTTTTGATTGCCAATGCGGGCTTGGGTCGTTTTGGCTCCATTGAAGACCTCACATTGAAACAATGGAATGAAGCCATTGATACAAACCTTACGGGAGTATTTAACAGTGTGAAGGCTGCAATTCCCGCTTTGAAAGAATCCAAAGGATACATCATAACGATTGGGAGTCTTGCAGGAATTAATTTTTTTGCAGGCGGAGCAGCGTATAACGCTTCAAAATTTGGATTGGTAGGCTTTTCCCAGGCAATAATGCTTGATTTAAGACAGGTAGGAATAAAAGTTACGACAATCATGCCCGGATCGGTTACAAGTAATTTTAATGAGCATGTACCCAATGATGAAGATTCCTGGAAGATTCAGCCGGAGGATATCGGACAAATGGTGGTTGATCTGCTGAAGATGAATCCCCGGACATTGCCCAGCAAGATTGAAGTACGCCCATCGAAGCCACCGGTAAAGTAAGCAAATCGATAATTTAGCTCCGTTTTAGATGGCCGGAATCGAAAAAAAATTGAATGATGAATAGTAATTTGAGATTTCTGATTTCAGATATTCTGGTATGGCCTTTGGATAAACCGACTTATGAAGGACGAATGTGCAAAACGCAGAAACAAGC
>JACZXH010000063.1 GCA_022571715.1 Bacteroidota bacterium
GTTCTTTTTCTTTGTCCCAGGCTTTTATAAAGGATTTACCAACGTCGTAGCGGGAAACGGCCAAAGTTTCAAGACCCTTTTCGGCACCCCGATCAAAAATGATGAGTATGGTGCGGCGCCTTGCTGCTAGCCAGGTAGCAGGCAGAAATGTCTCAATCACCGGGTCTTCATTATACTCACGCGAAACAATGATCCACATATCAATTCCTTCGCGCCGCATGAGTCCGGGGAGTATCGTCTCGATTTTTTCAGCCAGTAGCCGGTCAATTACCATAGCCCGCTGTTTCATGGACAGGATGAGGGGGTAATTTCCCTGAGTCTGCCCAGCCAGGGGAAGTACTATAAGAAGAGCAGTGATTAATTGTTTAAGATCAGGCAAATAACAATTTGTTTTTATCATAATATTATAATTTTGAAAATTGATATTACTGCGGTGTGCTTTTTCCCACACATTGAATTAAAAATAACCAGTGTTTGCTTGATACCATTAATTCCTGGTGTTTTTGTTTATTATATTTTTAAATATCTCATGCAAATGCCTCAAAGAGTTTATGCTTAATTACCATTACTTTTTACGATTTATAATTATAAACCTAAGCCAGCTCCGGCAATACTTTACTGAGTAATGTTACCTGAAAAATATAGAAAATACCTTCACGCATGGCTCCAGTTATTTGGGTCGTCGCTGTTGTATGGTGATAAACCCAGTATATCACCTTTTGTATCCACTCCCAGTCCGGTTACCGTGCGGTTAGCATAGGCAAAATAACTGACAACCTGATTTATTTCAAGAATTTCACCGTCGGTGTACCCCGAATTTCGCAGTGAGGTAATATCATCTTTTTCAACTGTTCCTGGAGATATAGCTAGTTTTGATGCATATTTTAACGCTTCCAGTTCTTTGCCATCAAAAGCTTTTTCCGGAGATTTGGCTTGTAAAGCTGTTAAAATGGATTTTGACATATCCTCGTCATTGATGAGTCTCTTCATTCCTGCCGAATGGTGTTTCACGCAGTAGTTACACTGATTCAGAATGCTTACATACACGCCGATTGATTCCAGAAACCATTTTGGCAATGTATTATTAAGATTGTGCAATACATTTTTATACAGAGCCATATGGCCGGTGAGCGTATGTGGTCGCAGGCTGTGTACCAGAAGTATATTATCAACAGTATCGTCAGGGCCTTTTACCTTGTCATAGATTTTTCTGAGCTTCCCGACTGATTTGTTATAGGAGATAGTTTTTATCCAGGCCATTTTTTTGTTTATGATTTTAAAATTGCAAAATACAAACATTAGTAATTCGGAAGAAAATACACAAAGCGGAATTTCATTGAAGATATACATCATGGCAAGGAATATTTTGACATAAACCAGGAAATGAATAAGCTGGAAGATGAGCCGAGTGTGTCAGGTTGTATTCTTCAGTTTACTATTTGTATTTATGAAATGACGACGCTCTATGAGGTTTTATTACCTGCTTTCAAATTAAACGGTACACACTTATAGATAACCCTAAATGGAATCATGCTTTTAAAATTCACACAATTTGCTTAAACTGCCAGTTGGTGGACATCTATAAGGAAAAATTCAGGATTCATTCTTACCAGGCTGACATAAACGGAAAATTACAAATCACCGCTATCTGCAACAAACTTCAGGAAGCCGCTGTCGGTCATGTGGAAGTCCTTGGTGTCGGTTCTGGTCACCTTCACGAATCAGGGTTGTTTTGGGTACTGTCGCGGTTTTCAGTTAGCATTGACCAATACCCGATAGTTGGAGATGAAATCGAAATTCAAACATGGATTAGTGCCATCAGGGGACCGTTTTCCGAAAGGGAATTTTATATTTATTCGCAAGAGGGAAACCTTATAGGAGGCGCGTCTACATTGTGGTTTGTCTTAAGTGAAAAAACGAGAAAACCACAAAAAATCGGAAAAATGGGTGAAAATATGCCTGTTTTTCCTGATCGAAAGGGCGTTAAAAACAAGCCTTTGAAAATCAGTAGTACTAAGGGTGCACATTTTTTAAAAAAGATTAAAATCCGTTACAGTGATTTTGACTTTAACCGGCATGTAAACAATGTTAAATATGTAGAGTGGGTAATTGATTCAAATGATGTAAGCCGGTTCGGCGAGCAGGAAATTGCAGAGATCGACATGAATTTTATTGGAGAAACAACTGAAAATGAAGATTTTATACATTTGTTTTACGATGAAAAGTCCAAAACTTTGGATTATCATGCATTGCGAAACAGTCAAGGGACAGAAGTCTTCAGGATGATCACTACCTGGAGAAAATTGAATTAACCTTGCAAGTAACCAGGAAATATTAATAAATTGTAGCTAATTAAGACTAAAAGTAACCCTAACAATATCCTGATATTATGACGGCCGAAAAACATCCCTGGTTTGATTTTTATGAAGAAGGCGTTTCACATGAGATTGATCCCGACCAGTATAGTTCAATGCTTGAGCAGTTTGAAGAAGTTTTTAATCGATTTTCTGATAAACCAGCATTCGAAAACATGGGTAAGATGTACACTTATGGCCAAATTGATACGTTGTCAAAGCATTTTGCCAGCTACCTGACGCAAGTGGTAGGAATGAAAAAAGGAGACCGTATCGCTATTCAACTACCCAATCTTTTGCAATACCCGGTGGCAATGTTTGGTGCATTACGGGCAGGATTGATTGTGGTAAACACAAATCCGTTATACACTACCCGCGAAATGCAACATCAGTTTAATGACTCCGGAGCAACGACCATTATCATACTGGCTAATTTTGCTGGAAATCTTGAAAAAATATTACCAGAAACCAAAATAAATAAGGTAATTATTACTGAATTAGGGGATATGCTGGGCGGATTTAAAAAAGTCCTTGTAAATTTTGTCGTAAAGCATATTAAAAAGATGGTGCCTGCTTATAAGTTGCCGGGAAGTGTAAAGTTTCTGAATTCTTTAAAACAAGGAGCCAAATACACCTATACAAAACCCGACATAGTAAATTCGGATGTGGCATTTCTACAATATACAGGAGGTACCACAGGTGTATCGAAGGGTGCTACGCTGACGCACCGTAATTTGATTTCTAACATGTTGCAATCCAAACAATGGTTTGTGGGGTTGAAAGAAGGGCAAGAAACCGTTATTACCGCGCTGCCACTTTATCATATTTTTGCTCTTACGGTAAACTGTTTTCTGATGTTCAGCGTAGGAGCCCGTAACATTCTTATTACAAACCCACGGGATATGCCCGGATTTGTCAAAGAACTTAAAAAATATAAATTTTCTGTTATAACAGGTGTCAATACCTTATTTAACGGATTATTAAATCAACCTGACTTTAAGGATGTTGATTTTTCGGCATTAAAATATACATTGGGGGGTGGTATGGCTGTACAACAGGCGGTATCAGAAAAATGGAAAGAAGTAACAGGAAATGCGCTTGCAGAAGGTTATGGGTTGTCTGAAACATCGCCCGTACTATCCTGCAATCCATTGAAAAGCGGAGGACGAATGGGGACAATTGGTGTTCCATTTCCAAGTACTGAAATGAAAATAATGGATGAAAACGGTCAGGAAGTTCCGAACGGCGAACGAGGTGAAATTTGTGCCAGAGGCCCCCAGGTGATGCAAGGATACTGGTTGAGGCCGAAAGAAACCGAAAATTCATTTTTTGGTGAATGGTTTAGAACAGGAGATATTGGCATACAGAACAACGAAGGATATTTTAAGATTGTAGATCGTATAAAAGACATGATTCTGGTTTCTGGTTTCAATGTTTACCCGAATGAGATTGAAGAGGTTCTTGCACATAATGACAAAATCCTGGAGGTTGCTGCTATTGGTGTACCCGATGAAAAATCAACAGAAGCTGTCAAAGTATTTGTTGTAAAGAAAGATAATTCGTTGACTAAAGAGGAAGTAATCGCATATTGCCGCGAAGATATGACTAACTATAAGGTACCCAAACATGTGGAGTTCATTGATGAGCTACCGAAAACTAATGTGGGCAAAATATTGAGAAGGCAACTGAGAGAGAGATGACAGATTGGATTTACAAAAAAGAGATCGGAGGGTTTACTTAAATCGCCAGGCAATTCCAGTCGTTACATAGCCATTGAAAATGTTCGTATCTAGCCAGGTTCCAAGCATCACATCCATTTTCAATTTGTTGTTAAGCAAATAATCGTATCCAATATTGATTCCATCAGAATAAAATCTGTTAATATTTCCGAAGTTGAAGGAGGTATAGTATTCAAGAAACAGATCTGATCTCGGACTTATAACCAATACAGGTATGATGGTAAATAACAAGTTATAAATGTGACCTACAGAATATGCAAGACTTAATTTATCTGATAACGTATTACTGAAAACAATCTTTACGCCGGGTTCATTATCACTGTTAATTTTTCTGCCGTCAAGTATGATATCTGCATAATTCCAATTTAAAATAAACGTGATTTCCGGTACCAAGCCATTTTCATGTACGATATTTGCTTTTCCGCTAATTGCGAATATATTTTGGCGCAACGAGACTTCTTCAGTACTGTTTTTAATTTTTTCGAAAATAGAGGTATAAAATACACGCAATTCGACCATATTGGATACCCCGTACTTTATAGAAAATGCAGGTATTGAAAAGATAGAACTGTTATGGTCTGTGCTTTCGAATTTTGTGTAAGTAATACCTGATTCCAGCTGCCAGAATCCTTTTGGTAAGGTGAGTACCGCATCTGTTTCTGCCGGCCGGTCAGAGCTGACAGGTGCGATATCCTGTGAATGTAATTTAGGGATTACCAGCAGCGTTAAAATAAAAATAAGTTTGAGTACCATTTTCATTTCATAATACCCGTTGCGGGATTAATACTCTTAAAATTGATATTATTTTATTGCATTTTACAACACAGAACTTAAAAATGATAATTTTAGCAACCCAAATTAATATTATTAATTTCTATGAAAGCGACAATTATTTTGAACACAGGTTTATTTTTATTGATTCTGGGATCTTGTAATAATAAAAGCGAGAAAATATCTGATTCGAGAGAAAACACTAACCAGGTATCAGAATCCACTGATTCTTTAATTTATAGTGAAGAAAAGCATTTCAAAAAAATAAAGCAACTTACGTTTGGTGGCGACAACGCAGAAGCATACTGGAGTTTTGATGACAAGCTCCTGGTATTCCAGTCTAACTTCAAGGAATGGGATGTTGCATGCGACCAGATTTTTTATATGGATCCCGAAAATGATGATTTGAGAAATGGAAGACCGAACATGCTTAGCACAGGAATGGGTCGTACAACCTGTGGATATTTTATGCCAGGCGACACCACTATCCTCTATTCTTCTACGCACCTTGGAGGAGATAACTGTCCGCCTGTACCGGAAAGGGTTCCGGGAGGAAAATATTTATGGCCTGTATATGACGCGTACGACATATTTGTTTCAGACATGCATGGAAATATAATACAACAATTAACAAAAGAACCCGGGTATGATGCGGAAGCCACAATTTCGCCGCAGGGTGACAAAATTGTATTTACCTCTACAAGATCGGGTGACCTTGAGTTGTATATAATGGACCTTGATGGTTCCAATATTATCCAGATTACAGATGAGCTTGGTTATGATGGCGGGGCGTTCTTTTCTCCAGACGGAACTATGCTCGTATTCAGATCATCAAGGCCAAAAACAGAGGAAGAAATTGCTGCGTACAAAGAATTGCTGACGGATGGTTTGGTACAACCCACAGCTATGGAAGTATATGTAATAAATATTGATGGTACCAATATGCGGCAAGTAACCGATCTTGGAAAAGCTAACTGGGCTCCCTTTTTTCATCCTTCAGGAAAAAAAATTATATTTTCATCAAACCACAAAGGTTCAAGAGGATTTGAATTCAACCTGTACATGGTTAATCTTGATGGCACGGGCCTGGAGCGGATTTCCCACGACGCTGTATTCGATGCTTTTCCGATGTTTTCGTATGATGGTAAGAAACTTGTTTTTTCTTCGAACCGGAATAATCACGGTACCCATAATACAAATCTTTTTATAGCAGATTGGGTTGAGTAAATCCGCAGCAGTTTCATAATCTGGGCTTAAAAGATGTGGATCCCGAAGAATTTTTGCAGTATAGTCACTACAAAAATGATTCCTAGAAAAGCGGGGCAGATCCATTTGATCGTAATACGTAAAAAAGTACGTATAAACGACCCGGAATAATTACTGTTTCCCTCCGAAAGTTCCTCATCAAATTTTTTCATACCCCATTTATGTGCAATGAATATGACCATGAGTAACCCGCCTAAGGGCAATCCGATATCACTGAATACGTCAAAAACGAAATCAAATACAGACTTGCTTTGTCCTTCGTAGTAGAGAAAATGGGTTAAAGATTCCACCGCGCCATGTGATAACATGCTGGGGAGTCCGATAATAAATATGAATAAAGCACTGATCCATGCAATGCGTTTACGAGGCCATTTCTTTTCATCAACCAAAAAGGTGGTAGGTATTTCCAGCAGTGAAATAGTAGAAGTGAGTGCCGCAAAACAAAGCAATAGAAAGAAACCGCCTCCGATAATCTTACCTGCCACGGGTCCTATTTGTTGAAATATAACCGGGAGTGTCACAAAAACAAGACCAGGGCCCTCCGCCGGAGACTGGCCTATTGAAAATACCAACGGGAATATCATAAGTCCGGCGAGAAAAGCAACCAACGTATCTGTGGATGTAACAAGCCCCGCCGAAACGACGATATTATCTTTTTTGCTGATATATGAACCATATGTAATCAGTGCTCCCATGCCCAGTGATAAGGAGAAAAAAGCCTGACCAAGAGCAGAATAGATGGTTTCAATATTTATGAGACTGAAATCAGGAACGAGGTAGTACTTTATTCCCTCCATTGCATTTGGTAAGGTCAGGCTGTAAATGATCAACCCAAGAAGCAGCAACAATAATAAAGGCATCAGAATCTTGGATGCTTTTTCAATACCACCCCGGATACCGCGCGAAACTATAATCGCAGTTATAAACATGAATGCAAAGGAGTAAATGATATTATCGGATACATCGGCAGTACTGGTTTCGAAGTACGCACCATAATCTGATACAGACAAAAGACTTCCGAATGTGATTTCAATAAAATAGCCAAAAGCCCATCCGGCCACTACATTATATACAGAAAGAAACATAATTCCGCAAATTATGCCCCATATACCTACCAGACTCCAGTTTCTGTTTCCGAGTTTATGATAAGCCCTGAATGGGTTTGACAATGTATTCCTACCAAGGGCTATCTCTCCGGACATAATCGGATAACCAATAAGCACAATACAGATAAGATAAACCAGAAGAAAGGCGGCGCCTCCATGCTGGCCGGCTTCATAGGGGAATCGCCAGATATTTCCTAAACCTACTGCTGAGCCTGCTGCTGCTGCTACAAAACCGATTTTACTTGAAAATGCACCTCTTGTTGACATTATTATCCCTATGTTGGGACGGCCAAAATGAGCGTTGTCCCCGAATAGCCAGAGATTTGATCAGTCATGGCTGTATTACGGACTTGCAGGTTCCGATGTTTCTGCCTTTGAGGTAGCCTCGCCTGCTTTATTCGCCAATGCGAACAGTTTTGTAATAGTCAAGCCCTGCACAACTATTGAAAAGAGTACAACGCAATACGTCATTACAACTATCAAGTCAATTATTTCAGGCGTGACAAGCCCTTCCTTGGTTTTGTCATATAGCGACAATGCAAGCGCTACCGAAATTCCGCCTCGCAGACCACTCCATGTCAGGATCCTGATTGTATATTTAGGATAATTACTTACCAGACGCATTACGGATATGGGAATTGAAACACTGATAAACCGGGAGGCCAGCGCAATGACGATGGCCATGGCGGCGGCACCTATAAAATCAATGCTCCATGTGATTCTTATAATCTGCAATCCTATGAGAATAAACAATATTGCATTCATGGCCTCATCCATCAGGTGCCAGAATTTGTAAACATACTCTCCCGCCGCTTCTTGAAGTTCTTTTGAACGCCCTTTGTTACCGACAAACAATCCCATTGTTACCATAGCCAGTGGACCTGAAACATGAATGTATGCGGCCAGACTGGCTCCGCCAAGCACCATTGAGAGTGTTACAAGCACTTCGATCTCGGTGTATTCATTGGGGATAGCCACAAGTAATTTAAGGCCGATATAGCCAAAAACAGCACCCATAAGTAATCCGCCGATCACTTCTTGACCAAAAAGGATTGCTACAGAACCAGCGGTAATATGTTCAACTCCACCGTGTCCGCCTGTGGCTGCTGGAAAAGCGATTCCCAGAATGGTCAGAAATACTACTACACCTACACCATCATTAAATAAGGATTCACCTGCAATCTGGGATTCCAGATTTTTGGAAACTTTGGTTAGTTTAATCATAGCCAGTACGGCGATCGGGTCAGTGGGTGAGATCAAAGCGCCAAAAAGAAGGCAATAAATATAACTAAGATGTAAACCTATATAGGGCAGAAGATAAAATATAGCAGTACCTACCAGAAATGTGGAAGTTAATACACCGAAGGTTGCTAATACAAGAATTGTCCATTTTTGCTTTGCAATCGTTCTCAAGTCCATTTCCAGGGCTCCGGCAAACAACAGAAAACTCAGCATCACTTTAAACAGAACATCAGAGAAATTGTATTGTTCCATAAGGTTGGTTGACAGATCTTTTAGGGTACGGAACATCGTTTCTCCGAAAATAATAAACAATGACAATGACATGGCGAGTATCATTAATCCAATTGTAGATGGTAGTTTTAGGAGTTTAATATTCACCAGCATAAAGAATGCCGCCATAACTATCAACAACGTAATAAAATCAAGAACTTCAAGTTGTGCCATGTTTTACTGTTTAAGTCAAAAAATAATTTAGTACATCTATATGACCTGGATTCTGATAGGGCTCAATTTAGCTAATCATTTTACCAAATAAAAATAAATAGTACATCTGATGAAATAGAAAGAATCAGATAGGCGATTTTATTGTTAAAAACATAAATTTACATAACAAAATACGCTGAAAGATGAATCCACTAAGAGAGCTTACCACAAAAGGAAGGGCGCTTCGGCTGAACCTTGACCCGAAAATCTATGGCTCATTTGCTGAAATCGGAGGTGGTCAGGAGGTGGCAGCACTGTTTTTCAAGGTTGGAAGTGCCTCCGGAACTATAGCCAAAACAATATCAGCTTATGATATGAGATTCAGCGACGCAATTTACGGAAGCACATCCCGGTATGTTTGCGAGGAACGCCTTTTGCAAATGCTGGATAAAGAATTTGGTTTGTTACAGAAAAGGCTGACGGAAACGGCACTAGATACTCGCTTTTTTGCGTTTGCCAATACCATAGAAACGATCAATTACGAAAAGACAAATCAAGGACACGGATGGATTGGCGTCAGATTTCAGTTATCACCAATGGCGCCACCCAACGACTGTATTATTCATATCATGCTCAAAGATTCAAATGCAAACTGGCAGCAGGAGGCGCTGGGTTATATCGGCGTAAATCTGATTTTTGCATGTTTTCATCTGGAAGATCCGGAAGAACTGCTCAACTCTATTGTTGACAACCTGGATAAGGGGAGGGTTGAAGTAGATATGTTCCGCATGAGTGGCCCGGATTTCAAACACGTGGATAACCGGCTAATGAGCCTAATGTTGGTTAAAAATGGTTTGAGCAGACTGGCAATTTTTGATAGGAATGGGCATGTTTTGCAGCCGTCAGAAACATTGCATAAAAAAAATGTGTTGATATTGCGCGGACGCTTCCGACCTGTTACACATGTGAATGTGGATATGATGCTCTCCGGATACAGGCAATTCTCTAAAGAACCTGACGTGGAAAAAGAAAATATCATGACTCTGGCGGAACTGAATCTGAGGGACCTTAAAAAGAAAGAGGATATAATTGATCTGACCGAATACCTTCATACGGTGGATCTGCTGAACTCACTTGGACAAAATGTGATTATTTCGAGCTATGGTGAGTACTACCGGCTTGTAAGATATTTATCTCAGTTTACACGAAGTAAAAAAATTGGTATCATTCTGGGTATTTACAACCTGCATAATATTTTTGATGAGTCATATTATGAGGATCTTATCGGCGGGATTCTGGAAGCCTTCGGTATATTGTTCGGACGTAATGTGAAGCTTTACGTATATCCGTCATTGAAGCGAAAACCACCTCATAAACTCTACCAGCTAATGGATATTGAAATATCGGAAAAATTAAAGCCTTTATTGAATTATTTGACAACTAATACGAAGATAGCAGCCATGATTAATGCAAAAGTAGATAACCTGAAAATTATTTCAGATAATGTGCTGGAAATGATACGTTTGAACAAACCCGGATGGGAGAAATTGGTACCCAACAAAGTAGCCGAATCCATTAAAATGTACAGAATGTTCAATTATCCGGGTGATCCGTTGCAAAGCAAACGAAAATTGAGTAAGGATTTGAGCCCAAAAGTCAATTAAATCGCCTGAGTGAAAAATTTCATACTTTATTGCATTCAAAGAGTCATTTCCAGTAAACCCAACATTGGTGTAGGTTTATGAATATTCACAAAGTACTGAATTCAGGCAAGCTGACGGAGATCAACCGGTACGAGTTTAGATACGCCCTGTTCTACCATTGTAATTCCATAAATAATGTCGATGCTAGTCATTGTGCGTTTATTATGAGTTACAATGATAAACTGTGAGTCCTTCGAAAACTTTTGAATGATTCGATTGAATTTATCAATATTTTCATCGTCAAGCGGAGCGTCCACTTCATCGAAAATACAGAAAGGGGCAGGTTTCAACAAGTAAATAGCGAATAACAGGGAGGTAGCGGTGAGTGTTTTTTCCCCTCCTGAAAGCTGATTGATTGTAAGGGGTTTTTTCCCTTTTGGTTTTGCTATGATTTCTATGGAGGCATCCAAGGGATTTTCATAATCTGACAATATCAAATCACAGTCATCCTGGTCAGTAAATAGTGACCGAAATACGCCGATAAAATTGATTTTTATCTGTTCAAAAGCTTCAAGAAATGTTGCTTTGGCTACCGTTTCAATCTCTCCAATCGTAGTAAGCAGCGATTCTTTTGCTTTCTCAAGGTCATCCTTTTGTGAGGTGATAAATGCATGTCGTTTCTGAATTTCTTCGTACGCATCCATGGCCATTGGATTTATTGGACCCATGGTTTCAAGTCTGAGACGTATTTTTTCAACTTTTTGCCGTATTTCTTCTTCATTGACAGTGGTGTCATCGTCGGAAGTATCCGTGAGGGTCTTCATGGTATCAATATTGATGTTGAATTCCACCGAGAGTCTTTCTTTTACTCCATTCAATTCAATTTTAATATCACTCAACTTATGATGCATTTCCATAAGAAGGGAGTCAATACTTTCACGTTGGTGCTGAATTTCCCGTTCCTCTTTTTCGGTCTTATCAATTTCTCCCCGGACGCTGTAATATTTTTTTTCAGCCTCATTAACGGAGGTTTCAATAGTTTCTTTTTTCTTATACATAAGAATAAGCTGGTCATCTCTGGAAGCCGACTTTTCAATCAATTCTTTGATTTCAATCTCGTTTCGTTTAAACTCATCTGTATTTTTTAGAATTAGATCCTGCGTTGTTTCAAGTGTATTATTTTTATAACTGATTTCCTTATCAATGCTGCTGACACGGTTTTCCTGCTGGTGGAAGAAAATGTTATCTTCATTAAACGCAGTGCTTCTTTCCGTAAATCGTTGATTTTGTTCTTTTAGTTTTTTCTGAAATTTTATGAGTTTTGAATCAATTTCAGCAAGATCTTTTTCTTCGGTTTCGCTCCTCGGTTTTAGTTTCTTAACTTCTTCGTTGAGGCGTTTTAAATCTGTGATCAGATCCTCTTTTTTGAGATCTGCGTTGTTAAGCAGAGTTGCATATTGTTCGTGTTTGGTGCTAACAGATACGTATTGTTCATTGATATGATTGATTTCTTCCTGGAGTTCATCGATCTCGGATTCACGGATGCTTTTTTTCCATTCTACCAACTCATTAATTTTTTCTTTGAGGGTGCCTTGTACTTTTTGCCATTGTTTTTGCAGTTTTTTAATTTCATTCTCAAGTTTTTCAAGGTTTTTGACACGTCCTATTTTTTTGCCTTCAAACAAACCGACTGATCCGCCAGAAATGCTGAATCGCCGTTTAGTAATTTTTCCGTTTTTTGTTATAAAAATACAGTCTTTATCATCCGGGATTTGAGAATCGCTGTCTTCAGTGAGATACACTTCATTGAGAAGATAACTGATAAGCTTTTTATACATACTGTCATATTCTACGATTTCGGAAGCTGGAAAAGCATTGTTGAAGATCTTAGAAGGAGCAGGATGATAATCCTGGAGTTTTTCAAGAATAAAAAAGTGTGCACGACCTTTGGATGCAGCGCTGAGGAGGTTTACAGCCTTGTAGGCGTCGGCCTCTTTTGACACTACATAATAGTTCATATAGGGCTCAAGATAATTTTCGATGGTCGCCCTGTAGGCTTCATCACAGCTGATAATGTCGGTAAGCAATGGTACATTTTTGCCCCAGCCCGAGTCTTTTGTCAGGAACTTAATGGCTTCAGGGAATCCCTCCAGATTATCAACAAGTGATTTGGTAAGGTTGTATTCATTCTGACGGGCATCCATTTTTCTAGCAAGCTGGCTGAGTTCATCGCGTATAACTTCAATGGTACTTTCGGCTGATATAATCCTGTCTTTTAGTTTAACATCTTCACTTTTAGTTTTATCCAGTATCGAAGTTTTAGTATTCAACTGTTTCAGAAGGTCTTTCGATTTTCTTTCAAAAACGATCAAGCTTGCGTTTTGCTCAGAAGTATCCGTGACGGTTCTTTCAATTTCCTGCCGGAGCGAAACTATTTGAATTTCCTTGATTTCGAGAGATTTTTTAGTCTGAAATACTTCTTCGCGCTTACTTCTATACACTTCTTCCATTGCATGCACATCTACCTCAAGTAAGTTGGTTTTTGAAAACTGAAGTTCCTTTGATTCGCGTAATCCTTCCAGCTTATCCTTCAGGCCTCCGAGTATTTTTTCAGCATTTTCCTTTTCTCGAATGAGGCTATTTATTCCGAAAGAAGCACGATCATGATTTTTCTTGTCCTGTTCAATCTGCTCTTTCAGGTTATCGCTTTTGTCTTTGAGAAAACGAAGCCGTTCATTCTTGATTTGTTTATCGCTTTCATATTGGCGGATACTGTTTACATGATCGTTAAGTCCTTTTTGTTTAGCCGCAAGATCTTTTTCTTTAAGAATCAGGTCTGTTTTTAGTTTTTCAAGTGAGGCTTCCATTTTAGCGATTTGCTTTGTTAGCCCAATTTTCTTGTCGTTTTCTTCTTCAATTTTCTTGCTGAGATTCTGAAATGCTAAATTGGACTCTTTCATATTGATCCTTGCCAGCCGGATGCTCAGTTCCTTATACTCATCTTTGAGCTTGAAGTATTTTTTTGCCCGGCGTGCTTGCTTTTCAAGAGATTTAAGGTTTTTGTCGATTTCAAATAGCAGGTCTTCCACACGTTCAAGGTTGGCGTCCGTATCATCAAGTCTGCGTAACGTTTCCTTTTTACGTTTTCTGAATTTTGATATACCGGCCGCTTCTTCAAAAAGGCTATGACGGGAATTATCTTTATCATTCAGAATATCATCCACCATGGCAAGTTCAATGATCGCATAGGTATTCGACGTAACACCGGTATCCATAAACAAATTAGTAATATCCTTGAGTCTGCATTTTACACCGTTTAACTCATACTCGCCTTCGCCTGACCGGTAGAACCTTCGTGTAATGGTAACTTGCGAGTATTCAGTCGGAAGAATATTTTTTGTATTGCTAAACGTCAACGATACCTCGGCCATTTGAAGTGGTTTACGCTTTTTGGTACCGTTAAAAATGATATTCTCCATCTTGTCCGACCTGAGTGTTTTGACTCGCTGCTCGCCAAGCACCCATCTGATTGCATCTACGATATTTGACTTCCCACATCCGTTGGGACCTACAATACCAGTAATGCCTTTGTCGAAATGAATAACGGTTTTATCACCAAAACTTTTAAATCCTTTAATCTCCAGTTTTTCTAACTCCATGAATCAAATAAAATATTACAATGCGAAATATTGGTATGAGATGTTCAAAAGTAAATTATTTTTTTATTTTTGTATAACGCTATGGAAAATCCTGAAATATTATTTTACATTGTTGCCGGTTTAATCTATTTTCTGACCAGGGGAAGAAAGAAAAAGAAAAGAAACGTACCCTCACCAAAAACTAGCCATGAGCCCGTAGATCAGGGAAACGCACACCCACCAAAAGAATCTCAACTTTCCTTTGATGATCTTCTGAAAGAACTGACCGGCCAGGCTACCAAAACCCGCGCGGAACCAGTTGAAAAGACGGAACCAGTTGAAGAGCCGGAACCTGAGCCTGAGCCTGAATTAGAAGATAAAGCTAAACCAATTATTTCAAAGACTAAACCACTGCCTTCGTTTGATGATGAAAAAATCAGGAAGAGGTATAAAAGGGCAACGGTAGGTAATAAAATTAAAACGATTGCTGAAAAAGCTGCCGAACAAAAAAAAACACAGTCTTTCCGGTTTGAGGAATTTAAAATTAAAGAAGACGTCAATGAGTTTGCCGAAGAGTTGAAAACGATGCTTCAAGATCCCGATGATATAAAAAAAGCGGTTATACTAGCTGAAATTTTGAACAGGAAGTATTAATCTACACACGAAGTGTTGAATTATATAGGTAATTATAGTAATACAATTATCAACCCCCATTGCATTCTTTGAATTGATACATCGACATTTAAGAGTTGCAAGCCGGAATGGCAATGAAAAGCGCATTATGTTTAACCCAGAATTGTCATTAGACTTAGTTACCAACGTCCAAAGTAGTGAGGAAGTGCCTGAGATGAAGTAAATTCAAGTTTGCAGGAGATTTCTAATGGCAATTCTTAGTTAAAACAGTCTCTGGCCAGTATTACTTTATTTTGAACTCCACTGGCAGAATCATCTCCACATTTACCCGGTTACCATTCAGAATGCCAGGGTGCCAGTACTGATAGGTGGAATTGATTGCATAAATGGCTCTTCCGTGTATAAGTTCAGCATACACCTGATCATCAATATGTTGTGAACTTTTATATATGTGTGCATTAATTACAGCTCCCATTGGGCTGATCGTAAATTTAACCCAAACGGTTCCTTCAAAAATTGTGGTACCTGAATAGTCAGGATAAATCGTATTTTTCTCAATTATCCGGGCCATGTGACTTTGACCAAAATAAGGGTAAGGTACTTCAGATACTTCCTCAGGTTGATATTTTTTATCGTCAAAATCAAAATATTCGTTAGAAGCAAGCGACGTCTTTTTGGGAAAACTGATAATCATCCCGACATCCGAATTACCGGTACCCATTGTATATTTATTGTTTCACTTAATAGCCCTGTACTCATTTTCAGAATCGTTTCCATCAAACTTACTGTAGTATTCGATACGATAATTTGATTCGATTGCTCTTACGAGTTCAAGTTCAATATCCTGCACAACTCTAAAAAACATATTGCGTTCGGGATATTTTTCTGAAAGTGCAGCCATAATTCCGTTAAAGTCACTTGGGGCGGATTGAAAGAAACCGGAATCGATCTGATCTGTTTTCAATGCAGGAGATTCAAATAATTCATTTTTACAAGAAAAGGCGACAAAAACAAGTGCGATAAGGGGAAATGAAAAAACAGGTTTAATTGTAGTGATGAGGTTATTTTTAACGCTTAGCATTTTTAATCTGCGCTTTGTTAATTCCAGACTGAAATAACTAGGAATGGAATTGTTAAGACCGTTACGCAATTCCTTTAGCAGGGCAAGCGAATAATCCATTCCTTCCTTTCCGGACGCATAATGGTCGGCAAGAAACTCGTGATTCTCCCGGATTAATTTTTTGTAATAATAAATCAGTGGATTGAACCACATAATAATAATTATTATTTCAAAAAACAGGACATCCCATGAATGGTGCTGACGGATATGCACTTTTTCATGATCAAGGGCATATTTTACAGATGCATCATGGAGCTGCTTATCAGATCCTATGATGATGTAATTGAGATACGCAAAGGTAGGCAACGGACGGTTGGCTACAACAAGCTTATACCTGCCGGCTTGTATGATCCTGTTTGCATTGCGGATAATAAACCGTATTTCCGAAATCTGTATATGCAGGCGAAAGATAAAAAATACAACTCCTGTACTATATATAAAAATAACCCATCCGGGAAGCTGAAAGTAGGTATCAGTGGGTTCGATAAAGGTAGTCACTTCGGTTACCATAGCCGGCAACTCGTACACAAACCCAAGTATTTCATTTCCGCGGACTTCAGGAAAAAACGGAAGGTCCAACAGGGGTAGGGTAAAGGCAAGAAAAGGAGATGAAAGCAGGAATAATCGATTATATCTGAGGCTTTTAGTATTTTTCAACAGCAATTCGTAGATAACTACTAACACAGAAAGTATTAAGGTTGATTCAAATATGTAGTGCACCAGGTTATTCATCCTGCTTGTTTTCGGATTTTTTCAGTTCCTTTTCTACCTTTTTTATCATCTTTTCAAGTTCAGCAGTATCTATTTCATTTTCCTTTGCAAAAAAAGAAACCAGGTTCTGGAATGATCCGCCAAAATATCCGGATAAAAAATGCTTTAAATAAAAATTACTATAAGTATCTTTTTCTATAACAGGATGATATTTATGGGTTTTTCCATAAGCCTGGTAGCCTATAAAACCCTTTTTTACAAGTATTCTCACAATGGTGGAGACCGTATTGTAAGCTGGACGGGGTTCTTTCATTTGGTCAAGGATGTCCTTTACAAAAGCTTTCTTCAGTTTCCAGAGAATCTGCATGATGTGGTCTTCTGCTTTGGTCAGTATTTTCATTTTTTTAGTATTCAATTATCGGTAAGGTAAATTTAAGACTAAAAAGTTAGTTTATCAACTAATATCTTAGTGGTAATGCGTATATAAATTTTATCAGTGAATTTTTAAACTGAATGAAAAATAAGCTGAGCGCTACTAAAAAGATAGATCTGAATTTTAATATTTAAAATTTCAAGCTTCGGACTCACGGCATCCAAACAGCCGCTTACTGAAGAACCAGATAAAGCAATCCGGCTAGTACAGCTCCAGTTAGTGGGCCAAATACAGGGATCCAGGCATATGGCCAGTTACTGCTCCCTTTTTTCATTGGCACCAGTGCATGCACAATCCTGGGGCCAAGGTCACGGGCAGGGTTAATGGCATAACCCGTAGTTCCTCCCAGGCTCATGCCGATAGCTACCACCAGAAATGCTACCGGGAGTGCGCCTATGGATCCAAGGCCGATTTTAGCGTTCTCAAGGTTATCTGCTTCGATGCTTGCACCGGCAATATATAATACCACAAAAACCAACATAAATGTACCAATCACTTCGCTGAAGAAGTTTAGCGGTGTGTTTTTTATAGCTGGTCCGGTTGAAAATGTTCCCAGTTTTATAGCCGGATCTTCGGTGGCTTTATAGTGCGAATAATAAGTAACCCAGGCAAGAAAGGAGCCTGTCATTGCACCTAAAAGTTGCGCAGAAACATACCCGGGTACTTCAGACCATGGGAATTTGCCTGCAACGGCCAATCCAACCGAGACGGCGGGGTTTATATGCGCCCCGCTTACAGGTCCGGCTACCACAACCCCTAAATACACTCCAAAGCCCCATCCAAAGCATATGAGCATCCAATTTCCTGATTTTTCGGCAATTGTGTGCTTTAGCGAATTGTTTGCTACTACTCCGACTCCAAAGAGAATAAGGATGCTTGTGCCAATAAATTCTGCAACGATAGGTGTCATGCGCTTTTAAATATAGTGTAATAAATTTATTTTGTTCAATTCAGAGTATATCCTGAAGCTGTTTTGAGAAATGACGCTACTTGCTTTTTTCTCCACGATCTTCTTTTTCGCAACTCTTTTCCCATAATTTTTGCCACATCTCGGGCCATTTCCATACTTACCGCTGCATTCAGAAACAACGCCCTTGTACGCCGTGCCAGTACATCCTCTACCGTTCGTGCCATTTCGTGTCTTACTGACCATACAACCTCAGCTTTAAGATATGGGAGCTCCGGATGAATCTTATCGCCGAGCCCGGGATTCTCGCCAATTATTCTTCTGATTTTCGTCATATCAGAACCATACACATGCAAATGATCCTTCCGGTTTATATTTTTTACATATCCATGTATAGCCATATGGCGGGTAACACACGGAATGTGCTCAAACCCACCAAGTATTTCGGCTTTGTCAATTACGTCTTCACCCATTTTACGGTATGTAGTCCATTTGCCTCCTGTAATCGTTATCAGGCCTGAAAGCGATATTGTTATTTTGTGTCCCCTGGATATTTCTTTGGTATCCTGCCCATCTTCATCAGGCGCAGCAAGTGGCCTCAAACCCGCAAATACACTCAATACATCTTTTCGTGACGGAGCTTTTCGCAAGTATTTGCCAGCGGTAGTAAGTATAAACTCGATTTCTTCTTCGAGCGCTCGTGGTTCGATACATACTTTTTCGACCAGGGTATCTGTTGTTCCTACAATCACTTTGTCATGCCAGGGTACGGCAAACATAACCCGCCCGTCAGAAGTCCGGGGTATCATTATGGCATAATCACCCTTTAAAAACGATTTGTCGAGAACTAGATGTACGCCCTGACTAGGTACCACGGTATTCCGGTGTTCTTTGTCATCCATTCGCAGGATGCCGTCAACAAATACACCTGTGGCATTTATCACAATTTTTGAATAGATCTTATATTGTTTGCCGGTTTCTTCATCGGTACATGACACGCCGTTGATCATCCCATCATCATCTTTCAGCAAACCGGCTACTTTGAAATAGTTCAACACATATCCACCGTTTTCCACAATGGTCTGTGCCAGGTTAATGGCCAGTCGTGAATCATCAAACTGTCCGTCATGATAAATGACGCCACCCTTCAGTTCTTCCTGTACCAAATTAGGAATCGCATCCATTATTTCTTCACGTGAGATGTATTCGGAAGGTCCCAGGTCGAGCCGGCCCGACATCATATCATATACTTTAAGACCGAGGGTGTAAAAAGGCCCGCCCCACCACTCGTAACTTGGAATAATGAATTTAAGATTTTTAAACAGGTGGGGGGCATTCTGTTTCAACAACCCTCTTTCTTCCAATGCTTCGAGCACCATTGAAATATCACCCTGAGCCAGATATCGCACGCCTCCGTGAATCAGCTTTGTGCTTCGTGATGAAGTTCCTTTCGAAAAGTCATATTCTTCCAGGAGCAAGGTATCATAACCCCTCGAAGCGGCATCGACACCTGCACCCAATCCGGTTGCGCCACCTCCAATAATTATAAAATCCCAGATCTTATCCCTATGTTTCTCAATGGTTTTTACATACAAGTCTCTAATCATTTTGCCTCTAACTAATATCCCATGCCTTAGCTCTTTCTACAGCCCTTGACCAAGTACTTTTTAATGTACTTCTCTGAGTTTCTTCCATACCGGGGTTGAATGTGTTTTCAACTTCCCATTTTGACTGCAGTTCCTCCATATTCCATAGCCCGGTACCCAAGCCCGCAAGATATGCAGCTCCCAGTGCTGTAGTTTCGAGATTTACAGGCCTGATAACTTCAATTCCGGAGATATCGGCCTGAAACTGTACCAGCAGGTCGTTGGCAACCGCACCGCCGTCAACACGCAGCTGACGGATTTCATGCGACATGTCTTTTGCCATTGCGGTAAGAACGTCATTTACCTGAAATCCGATTGACTCTAAAGCTGCACGGGTTATGTGTGCCCGGTTCGTACCTCGTGTAATGCCCAGTATCGTTCCCCGGGCATCCTGATCCCAGTGAGGGGCACCCAGTCCCGTTAAGGCAGGCACAAAATATACACCGCCATTATCAGCTACCGATCCGGCCAGCGCTTCGCTCTCTTCTGCAAATTGAAAAAACTGAAGGCCGTCGCGTAACCACTGGATCACAGCTCCACCAATAAAAACACTGCCCTCCAGTGCATAGGTGATGTTATCTCCGATCTTCCATCCAATGGTAGTAAGTAATTTATTTTTCGATGATACCGGTTGCTTCCCGGTATTTAGCATGAGAAAACATCCTGTTCCATACGTGCACTTGGCCATGCCTTCCTCTACGCACATCTGGCCAAAAAGTGCAGCCTGCTGATCACCTGCAATTCCGCTAATCACAATGGGATGACCCAGTACCGACTGATCTGCAAGGCCGTGCATATCTGATGAGGCTACTACTTTTGGCAAAATTGATTCCGGTATATCGAACAAATCAAGTAGGTCAGCGTCCCAGGAGAGTGTATGTATGTTATACAACATGGTCCTGCTTGCATTTGAAACATCTGTAATATGCAAACGACCGCTGGTCAGGTTCCAGATAAGCCATGAGTCAATAGTCCCGAATGCCAGTTCGCCTTTTTCAGCCATTTCCCTGGCTCCTGAAACATTTTCGAACAACCATTTTAACTTGGTACCCGAAAAATAGGCATCGATAACCAGTCCGGTTTTTTCCCTCACCATTTCTGTTTTCCCTTCTAGCACCAGTTGCTTACAATACGCAGACGTCCGCCTGTCCTGCCATACGATGGCATTATGTATCGGATTACCCGTTTGCCTGTTCCAGATCACCGTTGTTTCCCGCTGATTGGCAATACCTATTCCGGCTATATCCGAGGCTTTCAGATGGTTTTTACTCAGTACTTCACGAGCAACCGCTATCTGTGATTCCCATATTTCGGTAGCATCGTGCTCTACCCATCCGGGTTGTGGAAACAACTGTTTAAATTCCTTTTGTACACTATCAACAGGGCGGGCTTCACGGTCGTATAATATAGCCCTGGAACTAGTGGTCCCCTGATCAAAAGCTAAGATGTAATCAGACATAGTTGTAATGAATTCAGTGGTATTAAAGATACGTAAACCACCGTGCTTTCAAAACTTCAACGGATTGTTTGCTAGGTTTTGCATGATAAATAGGAAAAATTATGTTTACGGTTTATGCCTTTCCTGGAGGCAGTCAACCACCTCGCCGAATGCAAAACCCCTGGCTTTTAAAAATATCAGAAGATAATAAAGCAGAATCAGCTGTCTCATTTAGAAGCACCACCCTGTCCGTCATCTTTGGATTCGATTGATGAAAAGTGTATTTTATCTAAGATGTGTGCATTCAACACAAAAAATCATCCTTTTATCTTTGTTTCGTACGTAAACATTATACCGATAATGTGCTGTGCTTCGGGCTTTTTGACATTCATTTCTTCTTCGTATCTATAAAAGGTGCTAAGTTCCAGAGATTTTATAAGTTTCCAGTCAAAACCGGCAGTAAAACGCCAGGCCCGGGGTTCATTCTTTTTATTGAACTTGTAAAAATGCTCATAAGCTAAAAACGGATCTGCTTTTTTGCTCAGGTTATATTGTATGGTGAATTTATTTCTGAGAAAGGTGAATTTTTTTTCAGTGTTTTGTTCTTTGGTATCCTGAAATTTCAGACGGTATTGAAACGACAGTGGAAATTTCTTTTTACTCCATCTGTAATATCCGGAAAACGATATCCGTGACCGGTTGTCATCGTCAGGCCTGACCGTATAGCGGTATTTCACTTTGAATGAAATATGCTTATTCAGTTTGTATCGTATTCCCGGTTCGGTAAATGTACTTTTGTAGGAAGAAAGTGTGTCATTGAACCGCACCTGCTGCTCAATTTCGGCACGGAATTTCTCATTTAGCTGCAATTCAAAGGTGGCGCCTGTCCATAATTCAGTATCGATGATTTCCTGCGCAAATAAAGCAGTGCCTATGAACCAACAGATGATAAAAATAAATTCTGATCTAATACGTGATTTTGAAAAACGATTTTTCATTTTACGCATATACTGCTTTGATGTTTAAAGATATCAGGATATTTATTTTTAACCACATAAAGTTATATGCGTGGTATCGGGAACGGCATTTCATACTACTCATAGTCCTCTTATGAGTGACTCTCATATAATGGAAAATTAAATCAATGGAATAATTCTTTTTTAAAACGAACCGGATTAATTTAGACGTATCACTATGAGAATTGATAGTTGATCCTGATAGCTCAATAAACAAAAACGGACCATGAAAATTAATTTTTTTCACTCATTATACAACGTTATTTTCGTGTCAATGATCATCATTTCCTGTACAAACAAAGGTCAGGAAAACAGTACAGAAGCCGGTGATGCCGGATCACTACAGGAAACCGAATGGGAGATGTTGTTTAATGGCACCGATCTGGCAGGATGGTACACGTATCAACGACAACCTGAATCGGCCTCCGAAGTTGCCGGTATGGCCCGGGATGAAGCAGGAAACTACATCGATCCGCTTGGTGTCAATAACGATCCACTTAATGTATTTACCATCGTCGAAGAAGACGGAGCCCCGGCCATCCGAATTTCAGGGGAAGTATTTGGCATATTGGTTACCGAAAAGGAATTTGAGAATTATCATTTAAAAGTGGAGTTTAAGTGGGGGGACGAAAAATATCCACCCAGGGAAGATAAAAAAATGGATAGTGGCATACTGTATCATTCCATTGGAGCGGAAGGCGCCTGGGGTGGCGTTTGGATGAAATCCCTGGAGTGCCAGGTACAGGAAACGGATTGCGGGGATTATATCAGCGTGGATACAGTATTTGTTGATATCCCGGCTATGAAAAATGAAGAGGATGGCCGGCACTATTACAACAAAAACGCGGAAAGAATAACGTTTCAACCCGAGCTTTCCTATTGCAACAAAGAAGCAGATCATGAAAATCCAAAAGGGGAGTGGAACACGATGGAGATATATACCTTTAACGGTACCAGTGTGCATGTAGTAAATGGGAATGTAAATATGAGGGCGTATAACAGCAGATACCTGAAGGACGGTGTGGAAACCCCGTTAACCAGGGGCAAGATCCAGCTTCAATCAGAAGGCGCTGAAATATTTTATCGCAATATTCAAATTATGACCGTTGCCGAAATACCAG
>JACZXH010000064.1 GCA_022571715.1 Bacteroidota bacterium
TATTCATTTCCCCAGAAAGTGGACCGTCTCCTTTCGCCTGAGTATTACCATATGTACCCGCATACCAACGCATACCTGAACTTTGGTCTTGTTTCGCACAAACCAAGCCGTGCTGTCCGGTTTCGTCCACCCAAAATACAATACCACCTTGAGCAAAATCACCTACTGTATAAGTAGTGCTGCCACCTGTAGCATCTTTCCATGAGGGTATTCCGCTTTCGAGGGTTAGTATTTGGTCATCAGCGCCTTTGGGCAGCCTGGTGAGTTTACCCCCTCCTGATCTGTAATAAATATCACCGTCTGCATCTGAGCCCAGCGACATGGTTACATCTGCCAAAGCTGCCCCTGTACTTAACGTGCCACTTGTTACAGTTCCTAAAGATGTAATGTTTCCACTACCTGCCCAGGTCGATAAAGCAGTGTTCTCAACATTCTCCAGACTTAAAATAGCTTTGGTTTCCGATACCGTTTTGGGTTGTGGTGTATTGTCGCTTGTGGCGTAAAGAAAAGTACCGGCACTAAAGTCCGATTCCATAACTGATCCCGCGGCGTCAACATTTGTCGCATCTGTTACATCAGCGCCCGTTTCAATAGCATCCAGTTTGTCAAATTGAGCATTTGTCATAAGGCCGGCATCAGTAGTATTAGCAGCCGGAATGGTTACATTAGTCCCTGTACTGGAATTAATATCTATGGTAGTTCCTGATTTTGTTCCAACACTAAGATTTGTTACCACATTAACTTCCGCCCCGGTTTCTATCCCATCTAATTTTGTCGCATATGTTGTGGTCATTAAACCTTTTTGAGAACTTGTTGCATCCTGAATATCATCAGACCCATCTGTATGACCGGCTGCATGAGATGTCGGAGTTCTGGCATCTGACAGCCTCGAATCATTACCCTCCGTTACAGTTCCGGCACTATTACCGAAATTTTTATTGAATGCTGTATTTTTCGTGAAAGCAGATTCATAATTTCCGAAATCAGATATCTGACTTTCGGTTATTGAAATACCTGCCTGTGTAAAATGTACAGTTCCATCGGATAGATGAGTGTCAATTTGTGCATGTGTGTTGGTTCCGATGTTCGACAATAGCGTATGGTCAGACACCCCGGATTGGGTTACCACGCTCCAAACTTCATTTTTTCTAACATATTCGTTACCGTCATTTGGCGCTTCAGGAAAGGTTACCTTAGCTGTGTTGGCAGCAAGGTCAGTATTACTGCTTACTCCGGCTTGAAAGTCGCTTACTTGCGAATTGGTGATTGAGATATCGTCGCTCTTGTTCCAAGCTGAATAAACAGGGTCGGTTTCGCTTATCCCTCCTGTAACATTTTCAGCTGTCTTTGCATGCAAGGCATAAGGCACGCTTAGAAGCTGGCTTGTACCTGTAATGGTGTAGTTGGTTCCACCTGTTGGGTCGGTTTCGGTCCTGATAAAAAAAGGACCATTTGCCCAGTCAATGGTGGTAAAATCACCCGATACCACAGTTCCGTTGCCTATTTCTACACTTACCAAACCATTGGCATTGGTTGTTGGTGTCTGGGTTTCTGTATAAACTGCGGTACCCGTTTCCGAACCCTGCAATATGCTTATTTGCATTCCTACCGCCTGGTTAGTTACAAGATTATCACTTGCGTCTCTAACAACGGCTTGATAGCTCATTTTTTCGGGTGCCTGGGCACTTGCCTGCTGAGGCAGAAACACACTTGCAGTAATTAGTACTGCCGTCATTATTGTAAATATCTTTTTCATGGCTTTCTAGTTTTTGATGATTTTAAATGTTTTTATTCCTTTCTGATAGTTGATAATTTTCAGAAAATAAGTTGCAGGAACAAGGCCTGTCATCTGAATGGTCGTTGTGCTTTCGTTCAGCTTTTGGCGTTTTAAAAGTTTTCCGTTGTTATCGAAAAGCAGATACGCCAAATTCCCGTTGTCATGGTTTTCAACTTTTAATGTCAGAATATCTGTAGTTGGATTTGGGTAAACTGAAAGTTCAATATTTATGTTCTTTACATCAATTCCTACTATTGTAGAAATTTCGTAAGCTTGTTGCACCCCTTGAGCTACTGAACCGTTTGTTCCTGTATTGGTGGTGTAAGCCACTTGACCTACGGAGTAACTGGCTGTTCCTCCTGTTCCTGAAGCATCACCGCCTGTGGCAGTTGTTGCTTCTTGTGCGTGCAACCCTCCTAAGCCTAACAGGAGTAACACAGCACTTGCTGTTACCCTGTAAAATAGCATTGGTCCAACTTTGTTGGATTTAACCGGGTGAAGTTTTTTGTGTTTCATAATAGTTGATTTTGAGTAAAATTCTTTCTGTCTGTTTTTTATGTTGGATAACTAGTTATATGCGCAACTAAAGGTATCAATAACCCTAAAAATATTCCGGGATAATGGGGCTTTTTTTGCGATTTTATTATCATTAGCCCGGAGGTATACCTTTTTCCTGAACCACTGCATCAAACGGAATGGCCGGGTTGTAATAATTTCAGTGCTGGTAACAGTCATAAAATAAACTAAGCGCCCCCCTTAGTCATTCTCGGATAACTCTGAGGTAATCAGAGTGGAAGACTTCATACTATTTTTAAGTCCTGTCCTTCCATTTGTCAGGATTTTCACCGGTATGAATGATAGCTTCCACACTTACCATATTACTATCTTTATCCACTCTATAATAAGCCATGAAAGAAAAAGTACGCTTCATTAATCAATTTTGAGTTGATTTTCAACTTCTTCCCAGGAAAGGTAATCCTCTTGATTAGTATTTTTAATTCTGTCGCGTACAACCTCCTTTTGCCACTCAGGAACCTCAATATCTTCCGGCTTATCAAAGCCAAGGTTTTGTAAAAGTTCCATAAAGAACTGATATTTATAATCAGGTATGCGGAAAGTGACCTTTTTCATCTAAACTAAATAAATGTGTATATACAAAAGTAAGTTCTTCCTGAAAAATAAAAAAATGCTTCTCACCCGGATTTGGTTCGTGCAGACACGAACCAGGGGTTAGCATTAACGGGCAGTTCCGGACACCGCATATTATGTGTTGATTCATTGATTTGTTTATACTAAAAGGAGGCTTTGAGCTTTCGGCTTTTAGCTTTCGGCTAAAAATTCAGGGCGCTTGTAACTGAAAAAGAATGATTGAAATCAAAGGCCATAGATTTTCCTTACATCTCTATCTTTGTTCCTTCCGTACAATTCTGGCAAATATCAATTGTTTTTCGTGACCTCAGCAATGATTTTCTAAAATTCTGATAACTTTCACCCTGCCAGATATCTCTAAAAGTACGCTCGGATAAATTCCCCATTTGGTGACTGGCATCTTTATCGAAACAACAGGGTAAAACACGGCCATCCCATGTTATCACGCTACTATGCCACATTTTCCAGCAATGATTAAGCAACTTGTTTTTAATATACCATTTCCCGTCGTCTCCATTCTGTTCATATCTTGCGTATTTACCGATATCCGGAATTAACCGGGAACCATTCTCATAATCATATATCTGAGCGGTTTTCAACACCACTTCATCGGCTCCGCTGCGATAACCCATTTGTTTAATCTCTTCAATCTGATGTTGATTATGTCCCAGTACAAGAAATTGCACGATCAGATGCGGCGTGTGGGATTGCAGCTTTTTTTTCCAGTTCACAATATTTTCAAGTCCACTCCATACCTTGTCAATCGATCCACCAATCCGGTATTTTTCATACGTTTCCTGCGTTGATCCGTCTATCGAAATGATGAGTCGGTCAAGACCTGACTCCACTGTATTACGTGCGCTATCATTGTCAAGATAGTGCGCATTAGTAGATGTAGCCGTATAGATTTTACGTTTGGCAGCATAACGTATAAAATCAAAAAAATGTGGATTCAGATACGGTTCGCCCTGAAAATACAAAATCAGGTATATCAGGTCAGGCGATAACTCATTCAGAATATTTTCAAACAGATCCTGAGACAACATACCTGTCGGGCGTGTAAACGATCGTAACCCGCTTGGGCATTCCGGACAACGTAAGTTGCATGAAGTAGTTGGCTCTACCGAAAGACTTAAAGGCATACCGCGGAGCAAAGCTTTGCCTGTAATGCGAGACTGATAATAACTTGACAGTACCCGTGTAGCGTTTTTAAGCTTCCTTTTCGAAAGTTTTGATATCATATTCATTGTATCGTCCAGCATTGATTTCATAAACAACTACGGGTTTATTAGTTAAATCTACGTCTAAATTTTTAAATTGGCGGATGTAAATTCACTATGTGGCATTCATACATTAATAATTTCTTGAAAAAGGCATCATTCAGTCTTTACCTGGTATTTATTCATGCAATTGTAAACGGACAGGAAACTCCAAATATTCGGCTTTCTGATCGATCACAGATAAGTGTGATTACCATGGGACCGGATCAGCGAGAATTGTATGCTGCTTTCGGACATAATGCCATTCGTGTGTACGATCCGGTAAATGGCATTGACCTTGCCTATAATTATGGTACGTTCGACTTTGATCAGCCCAACTTTTATCTCAGTTTCGCGCGAGGTGATTTGCTGTACAAATTATCGGTTTATGATTATAATCAATTGAAGCGTGTTTATGTATTCTACAACCGGTTTATCCACGAACAAGTGCTCGATCTTGATCCCGGACAACGGCAGCGGGTTTTTGATTATTTAGAACAAAATGCACGTCCGGAGAATGCCAGTTACAATTATGATTATTTCTACGATAATTGTGCTACGCGTATAAGAGATGTGTTTGTTGATGTTTTTGAAGATTCCATACGGTTCGACGACAGTTATATCCACACCCAGAAAACCGTGCGGGAGCTTACCGATCTTTATTTACATGGTAAGTTTCCATGGGGTGACCTGGGTATTGATTTTTGCCTGGGAATGCCTATGGATAAACCCCTCTCGCCTTATGAATACATGTATATACCTGATTATATCGAATCCGGTTTTAAATATGCCTGGCTAACCAGGCCTGATGGTTCCGAAATACCTGTTGTAAAAACCCACAACATCGAATTTAAAAGCACACCGACGCAATCTAAAACAATTATTACGCCGCTATTGGTGTTTACTTTGCTGCTGGTGACAGGGATTTCTATCACGTGGGTAAACCGGGTTAAACAAACGAAAGGTAAATATATTGATTTCGGACTTTTCTTTTTCACGGGGTTTCTGGGCATCTTTCTCACATTATTGTGGTTTGCAACCGATCATGTTGCGGCGGCCCGTAATCTCAATATCTTGTGGGCATTCCCTGCTCATATTGTTATGGCCTTTTTGATTCTGAGGGATAATAAACATCCATTCATTATATATTATTTCAGGGCCACGGTCATGGTAATGGTCCTGCTTTTGATAAGTTGGAAATGGCTGCCACAAATGCTTCATTTTTCTCTTATCCCTGTTATAATGCTAATTACATTGCGGGCAGCATGGATCGGGTGGGGCAATGCGTACAATAAATAAAAAACCTTATTCAATATCCAGGATTTTCACAAAGCTTCAGTGCTGTGCATCCGGTTTATACGTTGATTATATTTACGCATAAGACGAACTCAGTGTTTGAAAATTACTTGCAACTGTCCATCTGGACTTAAAAAGCCTGTTTCTACTAAAAAACGTATAAATTCATCAACGTATAGAGACCTAATGCCAGGAGTACTATACCGGGAATTATTTTGATCAGTTTGTTATCAGGCTCAATGAATTTGCCTGTTTTAAAGGCTATAATGGACAACATACTCAAAACGGCAAGCGTTCCAAAAGAAATCCCGCACACATACGACCATATGGACGTGTTGCTGAAATCTATCCAGGCATTGCTCTGGAGATAGGCAGTCACTCCGATCCAGAAAGGCATGGCAAGGGGATTGGCGATACTTATCAAAACCCCTTTACGGAATCCACTTGCTGAAATGGCCGCTAGTTTATTTTTTCTGCCTGATTTCTTCAATTTAACTGAAACCAGGTTCATCAGGCCGAGTAATATTAATACCGATGCCGATATTAGTATAAAGTTGTTTTTAATGGCCGGATTTGATGAAATGTAAATCTGAAATTTTATAGCAATAGCAGCATATACAAATTCCACTAAGGCGGCAGCAAATCCCATCCTGAGAGCAGCAGCAATGTTTTTTCGCAATCCCAATTGGATTACACTAAGATTAATGGTGCCTGGTGGTATTGAACCAATAAAACTAAAGAAAAAACCTAAAATAAGATTCTGCAGACTTATCATTCATTCAGGTTAATTGTTTTGTTTTTATACTTATTGTAATCCCGAAGTTTTTGAATTACCCGGAGACCTTCAAAAAATGATAGGTAGGGAATGCCCCGTTTATTATTCATCCTGCTGATTAAAAACAGAGCTTTCCAGTGAGAAAAAAGAGATTTGTAAGCATCGATCAATCGCGCTCCCGGATGATAAATATGTCCCGGTTCAGATCCGGCTCCATTTAGTTCCATTATTTTCATTTTGCCATCGTACAAAGCTTCTATCGATTCACACCTGATATCAAACCGGCCGAAATAAAATCCATCAATTTTGTCACTAATCGCGTCAAAAACAGTAGTAAGTTCTTTTGTGATAAAGTGATTGGCATTGAGAAATGTAGTTCCACGACAGTGGTTACCGATAGGCATAAGTTCAATTTTCTCTCCCCTGGCTGGCACGTTAGCCAACACCTCAGGCTGGTCTTTTTCGAATGTTGCTATTTGAAGTTTTGCCCTTGGGAAGGAATGCATAAGCTCTTTAATGGTAGAATATCCATTTCCGCTTATTTCCAGCATTTTCTTTTTTACTATCGATGTGATCCGCCCCGTTTTTTTGTCTGGAAAGCGGTAATAAAAGACTCCAAGCTCAAGTGGAAGATCAATATATTCCTGAAACAGAATGTCCACATTATTGGAATTCAGGTATGCTTCAAGCTCAATTTCATTCGCTATTTTTTCAACTTTCCATCCACGCTCACCGATATCGGGTTTGAGAATAATGGGGAAACTGAGATTTTGTTGTTTCATCATATCCAATGCAGCCAGAAGGGTGATATGTTTATCGGTGATTACTGTTTTGGGAATGAGCGTTACGGGTAGGCCCATCAAAATCTCATACTTGGATTCACCTAACATACCGCCATATGTAATACCCGGATTGGAAGCCGTAAAAAAGAAAAACGACCGGGCACGAAGCGAAAGCCATAACCAATAAATGAATATTGGTATATAAACAACTTCAAACGGCCAGAATTCCCAGTGAGTAAGCCGTATCCAGAAATTAGATGTTTTTATTTTTTGTATCGGATCCAAAATTCAACTTAGACTTCAAAATCCTGCTCCTTCCTGTATCGCAAGGTAGATACTGCAACGCCAAATCCTTTCGGAACCCTGACATACGGTGTAATATCAGCAAGTCCTATCTTCAGAATGGCCATATGGTGCACGGTATGTTCAATGTTGTAGCTTAACTCCCTGATAAAGTTTGACTGTACTGTCTGGATATCCTCAATATTTAAATCGTAATTAACTTCCAAAACAAGGGGGAAATTTTCAGGCATTTTATCAACAAATTTTCGGATGCCAGCTATACTTTCTATTGCCCGTTCAGGATCTTCTTCGATGGTCAGGTCGCGGTGTCTTTTATCATAGTTTACAACACCACTCAGACAACCCTCCTGAAGACATATAAAATAATCAATGGTATGTCGAATATGTTGTCCAAGCGTGGATCCACTCAACGATTCTATAGGTTTGGAGTAATCAATATGATCTATTTGGTTAACGATCTGATCAAGTTGTAATAATACATTATTACATGCGGTTTTAATGTTCATTTTCCCCTTTTAAAATGCTTAAGCTATATGATTTCGTAAGCGTATAGATTATAGAATATAAAAACTCATTTAAACACCAATTGGTTCCCAAACCAAACAATCTGAATTAACTGCATCGGGATCTGGAAATTGGTTCTAATAAATTCCTTTCCTTATCTGTAATCCTTTATCCTGTCCCAGACCAATGCACGTTCATAACCTTTGTTTATAATATAATCGGCTACTTTCTTCTTCCTTATTAATGTATTTTCACCCTTCAATGATGCAAATTTTTTATTGATCAGGGTATTCAGTGTCAGAATATATTCTTCTTCGCTAATCTCTTCAAATCCCTTTTTTATACATGCCTCTGATACCTTGCGTAACTTAAGTTCGTATGCGATGCGTACTTTTCCCCATTTTTTTATCCTGAATTTTCCACCCGCATAAGCCCTTACAAACCTCATTTCATTTATAAAACCTTCCGTTATCAGGTAGCTGACAATCTTTTCAACTTCATTTCTGTGAAAGCCATAACCATAAAGTTTATCCCTCACCTCCTGCTGGCATCTTTCTTGATAAGCGCAATAAGAGGTAACTTTTACTTTTGCATCTTCAAAACTTATTGCTTTCGTTTTATCAAATGCGTTCATATTCAGGAAATTTCCAGTGGCTATTTAATATATCCTTTCCTTTTTAATATGGTTTCAACAAATTTTCGCTCGTTTGTTGAATTAAATATTCTAAAAGGTAAATGAATAAGCTGCACCTTGCTTATTACAAGCAGGATATAATCTTTGCCTATTTTTGCTCTTTTGATATTATCCCATTTAAGAGGCATCCCATGTTTGGACGATACTTTAATGAGAACCTGCTGGCTGTTGATTTCATAACCTAGTCTGTCAAATAAGAATTTGCTTTGTTCGTGCTGCGTTACACCGGCAAACTGGATCACCCAAAACAATATATAAAGCGCCAATCCGATTCCTGATCCAATGAACCACCAGGCTGAAGGGATTATTAGATAACCACCACATATAGCCAGTGCAATCAAAATCACCCACCATTGTTCGTGCAAAATATTCAGTAACCCTAGTTTAATATACGTTCCTGTATTGAGCTTATATTTCTTTGTTTTTACGTTCATTAATAAAGTGACTAAGAATTAGTATAAAAACGTTGTAAAGATAATGGCTTCGGATAAGAATTATTTATAAATTCAGCAGGATGTGGCATTAATAATTGCTTGATCAATTCTCAGGAAGATGTAGCTTTTAACGAAAGGTCGAGACTTTTGAAAGAATGTGTGAGCGCACCTACGGAAATGAAGTCAATGCCACATTCAGCAACCTCCTGGATATTTTGTTCGGTAATACCTCCGCTTGCTTCCGTAATATATTTGCCGGCAATCATACTGATTGCTTCACGCATTTCCGATGGCATCATATTATCAAGCATGATTATATCTACCCCGCCAATCTCTAGCACTTCTTTCACTTCCTTTAGATTTCTTGTTTCAATTTCTATTTTCAGTGTCTGACCCGTTTCCGATAAATATTTTTTCGTGGCGGTTATGGCTTTTGCTATACCTCCTGCAAAGTCAATATGGTTGTCTTTCAACATGATCATGTCGTAGAGACCGAATCGGTGGTTTTTGCCTCCGCCAATTTTTACGGCCCATTTTTCTGCCAGTCTGAAGTTTGGAGACGTTTTACGAGTGTCTTGCAGCCGGGCGTTGCTTCCTTTTATCATCTCTGATAAATGACGTGTTTTGGTCGCAATTCCTGACATCCGCTGCATACAGTTCAAGACCAGTCTTTCGACCATAAGTATTGAACGGGCATGCCCCCGGATTTGAAATGCGATATCATTTTTTGCAACATTATCTCCATCATTTACATACCGTTCAAAAATCAGCGATTTGTCAATCTTGTGAAATATTTTTTCGGCCAGCACCATGCCCGCAATGATTCCATTTTCCTTGATATGCAGTTTAGCTGTTGCTTCAGCATCTTGGGGAATGGAAGCGATAGAACTTTGATCGCCGTTTCCAAGGTCTTCCTGTATGGCACTATCGATAAATTTTTGGATAGCTTGCTCATTCAGGTAGTTAGTAGAAGTTATCAAAACAAAACCTCATTAGTCTTTATAAAAACTCATTGCATGAACCCTGAAAACTTCATCCTCTTTTTTAAGTCTGATCCACACCCTGAATAATCCGTCTTTAAAAGTGTATTGGCCAATTACATAGGGCGAGCCTGCCCTGGAGGCCCCCTGATGTATTATCTGAAAATTGGTAGGCGGATAATTTTTAAAAAAATCTTTTAAGACCACCTCCGCCTGTGTACGACTATAGGACGAGCGATCACCATCAATATCAATTTCAGTGGTTTTGTCAAGAAATTTCACCAGCTCTTTTGAGCTGCCTGCATTCAATGCACTTTTTACATCGCTTATTATATCACCCTGTGCCCTCAGATTCGTGAATCCAATAAGAAGCAAAATTACAAGCAACCCTCCTTTAACTCTTATATACTTCATGTTGTTGTTAATGAATAACGACCAAAATTATGCCACTTTTTTTAATATACGTATCTGAAGCATTGAAATTACAATAAACAGTTCTACCATACAAACCTGAATTTGAATAGTTATATTTGCAATAATCATAAAACGAGGATGTAAGCATAGCAGATATACAAAATATGGGGGGGAAAGTTCTCTTAGTGATACTTGATGGCTGGGGAATAGCTACAAACAAAGAAGTTTCTGCCATTGATCAGGCAAATACACCTTTTATTGATTCACTTTATACAATATATCCACATAGTAAGCTGAATGCCTCAGGGCTGTTTGTTGGGTTGCCCGACGGCCAGATGGGTAATTCGGAGGTTGGTCATATGAATATTGGTGCAGGCAGAATCGTATATCAGGACCTGGTAAAAATACATAAAGCTGTTGATGAGGGTACACTGGGGAGTAATGAAGAACTTGTAAAAGCCTTAAACTATGCGAAAGTTGAAAACCGGAAAGTTCATTTTATTGGTTTGTTGTCTGACGGTGGCGTGCATTCCCACATTATTCACCTGAAAGGATTATGCAATATCGCAGCAGAGCATGATCTTGATTTGAACCAGGTTTGCATTCATGCCTTTACCGACGGACGTGATTGTGATCCGAAAAGCGGAACGGGTTTCATAACCGAACTTCAGGATCATCTAAACAAAACAACTGGCAGGATTGCTTCGATTACAGGAAGATATTATGCCATGGACCGGGATAAAAGGTGGAAAAGAGTGAAGCTTGCTTATGATACTATTGTAAAGGGGATCGGCATTCCATCAGACGATCTTCTAAGCAGCATGGAAGAGTCTTATGAGCACGGCGTTACAGATGAATTTATTAAACCTATTATTCACGTCGATCAGAAAGGTAATCCGATCGGAATAATAAGTGACGGGGATGTGGTTATAAGTTTTAATTTCAGAACTGACAGGGGAAGAGAGATTACGGAGGTACTCACGCAAAAGGATTTTCCTGAATTCGGTATGTCGAAGCTTGATCTGTACTATGTTACAATGACAAATTATGACAACTCATATCAAAATATACATGTAATCTTTAATAAGGAAAACTTGTCAAACACCCTTGGAGAAGTTCTTGAAAAAGAAGGGAAAAAACAGATACGAATTGCTGAGACCGAAAAGTATCCGCATGTTACATTCTTCTTTTCAGGTGGACGTGAAGTGGAGTTTGAAAACGAAAAGCGTATGTTATGTCCTTCACCTAAAGTGGCTACCTATGACCTGAAGCCTGAGATGAGTGCCGCCGATATCCAGGATAAAATTATTCCTGAACTTGACAAAAGGGATACAGATTTTATTATTCTCAATTTTGCAAATGCGGACATGGTGGGTCATACAGGAGTGTTTGAGGCCGCAGTTGCAGCTTGCGAAACCGTTGATCAATGTACAGAAAAAGTTGTAACTGCAGCGTTGAAAAATGGCTATACTTCAATTATTATTGCTGATCATGGCAATTCAGACATAATGATAAACGAAGATGGAACACCAAATACGGCACATACGACAAACCTGGTACCCTGCATCATAGTGGATGATGATTTCAAGGGAAAAATTAAAAACGGTAAACTCGGAGATCTTGCACCCACTATTCTTACGCTTATGGGAATTCCAATTCCTGCTGAAATGACAGGAGAAGTGTTAATTACGATATGAACAGCGTAGCATCATCGGTTTTATTAGTTCTGTGGACTGGTGTTTTAGTATCATGCAAAACGGCAGGGTCTGGAAATTTGCAGATACAGGAGTACTATAATCTCGACAGCCTAATTAGCGGACAGATTATAATGCTGGTACAAAAAAACGCCTGGTTATATAAAAAAGCCACCGTGAATGAAAGTACCGAAGAAAAACAAATACAGTTAGACAGTGCAGGATGGGCCAGGGAGCTTGCCTTGTTTAGAGAAGCTAACATAAACAAACCTGCATTTTCAAAAGCATATTCGGTAAAGAAAGCTGAAAAAGACATTCACAGCAATTTGTTATTTGATATGTTTACCCCAATAAACGATGAAGATTTGCGCATCAAGGTCATACGGGTATATTATCTCGATGAAATTAACAGCCTAAGAAAAATTGATATTGTAAAAGAAGAAAAAAACAATTTGTTTTATTCTTCACTCATAATGACCATGTATTTTGATGAATCTAAAAAGGAGGTATTATTACATTCTTACATTATAAAAGGCAAACAAAAACTTCGGCTGAAAGATACTGTTAACTACACGATAGAGGCCAGCATTAAATTTCCATAGATTAGCGAGGGCCGTTCTAGAGGTCTTCCGGAAGTATTTTAAACAACAATGGCAGATTCATGTAGGTGTCAGGCAATGCTATAAACCCAAAAGCTGGAAGATTTTGCAGGATGTTCATCAGCATTTTCCTGAGCCTTTCGGCATCTTCATCAGACAACTCATCGCTTCGGTATTTTTGGATTAGTCTTATAATCTTTTCATTTACTTTAATTTCCTGCCTTATTTGGTTTTCATTTCGTTTCGTTATTTTTAGAACTTTTTCCTCAAACTCCTTTCCTAATGCTTCAAAACTTTTTTTCGACTGAAGGTCTCCCATTTCCTGCCAATGTTCAAGTACAAAGCTCTCAATAGCCATCATACTTTTATCAAGGTCATCATCAAAAAAACCAAGATGACTGTTTAGCCTTTTTAGAAACGACAATTCCTTATCATCAACTTCGCGATCAGCCCATACAGTGATTATGGCAATTTCCAGAAAATATTTTTTCAGCAGCCAGGAGTTGTTCTGAGGCAATGTTATCTCTTCCACCTGGACGCCATGTTCCAGGTATTTTTTTGCATCTTTTGTCGTTTTGCCGGATAGTTGTGCTGCTTGAAGCAAATATTCAATCATTTTCTTTTCTTCCAGCTCTAAAATATCATTGGCATACGCTGCCGCTATCATTATTTTTATAATTGTTAATCTAAGCTCCTCCTTTTCCTGTATGAAAAATGCAGTTAAAACTTCTCCATTACCTGTATGAATCCATTGCCCAAATAAGTAGATGTCCAGAAATACAAGGGTATTATAAAATAAATGAACCCAAAAATTATCTGAATTTTCAGACATTCCTGCTAAACGTCTTTCAAGAATTTTTTCCGTGGTTTCCAAAGTTGATCTTTGTCTTCCAAATAAGGTTTTGGTGCTGACAGCAATTTCAGGATATACCTTGTTATAGAATTCGGTGATATTCGTAATTGCTTTATATAATATTTGGGAAAAATCTTCTGCATTTTTTATTTCGCCCTGATGAAACAATAATGATACATTTACAAGGCTTTCCACAAGCAAAGCCACCATCCTATCGTGTTCATTAAGTGTAGCGAACTGCGTTTGATCTAGATTTTCAGCCTGGACAGGTTTGCCATAAAGCAGTCCCGTGGGTTGTAATAAATTATACAGGGAATAGTCGGGATGAATGGAAGATTTTATCTCGTCCTCGTGATAATGATTGATTCTGTAATCAAGGTAATCTTTCAACCACCCATTTTTACCTGTTTTCATGCCAACTTATTATTAATTTCGAAAAACATTAATCTGGTTATTATGATAACTATTCTTACAGATTAACGCTATAATGTTACATTTAATACATCTCACTTACAAATAGTAACAATTTTGAGCTCTAAAATCTGTATTCATGAAGTTAAATGCGTACACCTTTGCTGAATTATCTCTGTTCCATTTAGCGGTTTATCCCTAACATTAAACTTTTAAATATTATTAAAAGATACATGATTTTCAGAATAAGACTCTGTCTAATATTTTCTTATATCAATGTCATGCTCATCCTGACTGCCACGATTGATATTACCATTTAGACATTAAATGCGCTGAAGTTATTTAACTTTTAAAGACTTAGCTGTATTTAAAACTAATACAACTAGCATACAAACCGTGGTAATTTATTTAAAACAATAACTGCTCTGAATCGTCATAAATAGTCTTGCTAAGCTATAAAAAACAATGGGGCTTCTGAATCGACAGCACATTGACTGGTGTGCTGGGGTTTACGTTTATTGAGAATTTTAGGCTTATGGAATGTCAAAATCCGATTTTACTTCCTTTATATCCGTGTTGTTCAATGTCATGTGCAGTACTTTCTACTTTTTCTTTTAACTCTTCCTTGTATTTGTGCAATCCATCAGCAACCTCTTCTTCATAACTTCCGATAATGCGTGCAGCAATGAGGCCGGCATTTTTTGCTCCATCCAGTGCGACAGTTGCAACTGGAATTCCCTCCGGCATTTGCAAAATAGACAGAATGGAATCCCATCCATCCATGGAATTCCGTGATTTTATGGGTACTCCAACCACAGGTAATGTTGTCAGAGAAGCCACCATTCCCGGCAGGTGTGCTGCGCCTCCTGCTCCGGCGATGATTACTTTCAATCCTCTTTCCCTTGCTTCTTCGGCATATTTGATCATACGATGCGGCGTACGGTGTGCCGAAACAATGGTAACTTCAAAAGACACGTTGAGTTCCTCAAGTATTTCAGCAGCTTCCGACATTACTTTCAGATCTGATTTGCTGCCCATTATAATACCCACTTTTGGAGCGGTCATGATATTACTTTTAATGTTTTCTTAATAAATTTAACTTTAGCTTTCAGGTTTTCGATATCTCTGTCGGTAATAGTAACATGCCCCATCTTTCTGAAAGGCCTTGTAAACCGTTTCCCGTACAAATGTACATGAGTTCCTTTAATTGCAAGTACTTCATTGATACCCTTGTACCTGGCCACCCCGTTATAACCCTCTTCCCCAAGCAGGTTTACCATGGCAGTGGGTATCACTATTTCAGTATCTCCCAGAGGCATATCAAGAATAGAACGCCAATGTTGCTCAAACTGAGAGGTGATATTGCCTTCTATAGTTTGATGTCCGCTGTTATGTGTACGAGGAGCAATTTCATTGACAAGTACCTCGCCCTCACTGATAATAAACATTTCTACTGAAAGAAGGCCTGTCATTTCAAGGGTTTTTATTACATATTCAGCTGTTGCTTTTGCTTTTGTGGCAATATCACTGGCAATATCAGCCGGTGAAAACAGGTATTCCACAAGATTATACTCAGGATGAAATACCAGTTCCACTACTGGAAACGATTTGATTTCTCCTGATTTGTTTTGTGCTACGATAACTGATATTTCCTTATCAAAATCGATAAATTTTTCAATCAGCCCTTTTGCATTAAATGCTTTCTCAAGCTGATCCGGTGTATTTATTACACGCACTCCTCGTCCGTCGTATCCTTCTCGCGCTAACTTATTGACCATTGGAATCCAGTTTTTCATAGCCCGAACATCAGCGGCATTGTTAACAATTTCAAAAGGAGCCGTTGGGATATTGTGGTCTTTATAAAATTGCTTTTGTGCTATCTTATCCTGAATCAGGCTTATGATTTCCGGCTGCGGATATACTTCCTTCCCTTCGTCCTGTAGTTTTTTAAGCGCCTCTACATTCACATTCTCAATTTCAATTGTAAGTAGGTCACAATCCTTCCCAAACCTGTAAACTGTTTCAAAATCAGTTAGGTTGCCGGATGTAAAATGACTTGTCAAACCCCTGCAGGGCGCATCAGGATCAGGGTCAAGTATGGCAATGTTTAGGTTGTAATCGATGCCCGCCTGAATAAGCATTCTTCCCAACTGACCACCCCCCAAAATGCCAATACGGGTTTCAGAGAAGCGTTTGTGCATTCCGGAAAATAGTTAAAAGAGCGTGGGTAACTTGTCTTTTGCGGAAATGATATTTTCAAAATCGATTCCGGCCTCTTTTAATGAATATATAAGAAACCTGATTTCCTTTACATGCACCGTGCCGTCAACTTCCGATATCCGGTACAGCCAACCGAATACCCGGAGTTTTTCTTCATCGTTACACATGGCAATTTCTTCCAGACCTTTGTTATATACTTCTTTTTCAGGCAGTACTTTGGTATACCGGATAAAATTGTCTAGATAATCCAAAGATATAGCTTCGTGCCGGCAGATTTTTTTTAGTGCATCTAACTCTACTTCATCTAGTATTCCATCTGCAACCATTATTAAGTAAGAGAGAAATAAAAGTCCGTTATTAAAATGATTGTCCGTGAGCATTGAAATTGAAAATTATAATGCGGGAATAAAAATAGTAAAAATATCAGACAACTATGCGTATGATTATCAGGAAGGAAAAATAATGCCCATATTTTCCATCAGTTTACTTGTATTAAAGCTTTTACAAATACCCGGATTTATCTTATAATCAAATACAATTTCGTTATTTATAATATTGCTTGAAAAACTAAAATTCAAAACATGATCTGATTTTGCGGCCAGTTCACCAAGTGCAATGTCATGTGTAGAAACTAATCCTATACAATTATCCATTATCAATTGATGTATTAGCGCTTCTGTTCCTTTGTGTCGGTCCTTCGAATTAGTCCCTTTTAAAATTTCATCCAGCAGATAAAAAACAGATTCTTCAGATGTTTCAAGTAAATCAAGCAGTTGCCTGATACGTTTAAGCTCAGCATAAAAAGATGAAATATGTTCTTCAAGGTTATCTGTTGTGCGCATTCCCGAAAATAATCTGACATAAGGGATCGTCGCTTTTTTGGCACATACCGGCCCTCCTGCAAGACCCAGCACGAGGTTTATGCCCAATGTCCGAAGAAATGTGCTTTTACCTGACATATTAGAGCCCGTGATAATTATTACCGTGCCTTTTTCCTGAATCACAAAATCGTTGCAAATCCGTTCTTTTCGGGCAATTAGTGGATGACCTGCTTCTGAAATCTCCAGTTTATAAGCAGAGCCAATTTCGGGAAGATTAAATTCATCATGCGTAAATAAGGTACCGGCAAAACTGCATATCGCTTCAAGAGTAGCAATGGTATCTATCCAGGCGCGCACCCTTTTCCTGTTGTTTTCTTTCCATCTTTCGGCTTTAGATAATAAATGGATATCAAGCAAAAATATAAGGTTTAGCAAAAAGTAAAAGATGTTAGCCCTTGCTTCAAACCATTGTAAATATCCCTTAAGCAGGCGAATCTGATTGGAGGCTGATACGCTGTCCTCAACCAGGCTTTTTTGAAGCTTAAGCAAATAATCGCATCGAAAATCTTTTTGTTCTGCTTTGATGATCAACAAGTAAAAGGCTTTAATATCTTGTACGCTTTTTGAGGTGTATTCTCCGGTTGTTTTTACAAGTTGAAATACCCTGCTCAACACTAGTCCGTTCAGAAATAATGAAAGGATAAACCAGTAATAGGGTAAATGAAACCAAAAAAGTCCTGCAAGTGCCGTCAGGGTTATACCCGGAAGTAAAATTTTCAGTCTGTCAGGAAATGTATTTGAATATATCGTAGAAGGCGTTTGGAGCCAGTCATAAAATCCCGTAAGGTCTGAACCTGATTGGCTGTAGGGCATGGCAGACGCCTGGAATTCCTGCCGCCATTCAGTTTCTGACGCCAGTTCATCTACAGCACCCTGTCTGGAACTAAGCTCCTCCCATGGTGCTCTATTTCTTAGCCATGATGCGATCATTATCCGCCCAGGTGTGGTCGCTGTTCGGTTAACCAACTGAAACAGCGAATGCCGTCCAAATATGTCCAGATCAGAAGAGTAGGGATGACTGTTATCATTAAATTCTGATCCGTTATCGAGTCCTGAAAGGTCTCCTTCCAGGCGTTTTATCTCCATTTCATTGATCTGGGCCATAAACTTTGCCTGATCCCTTTCGTGCCTGATTTTATTATGGCGATAAACAAGAAAGAAAAATAGGGCACAGGTAACAAACAAGACAAAAAATGTAAGCGATGCATTTCGGTTGTTGGCAAAATATATGGAGGCAATAGACCCGATGAGGAATACCACTATCCTCAGAAAGGCAATATATTTGTATTTTCCTTGCCAGTATCGGGTTAAAGAATTAAAATCCAGAAGCCGTTGCGTAAAATATTGTTTTCCTGCCACTTAAAGATATTTGGCGTATCTAATTATTATGTAATGGATTTCTCGATTTCTTTATTCACTGCAGAAGACAATGCTGTATCGACATCAGCTTTTAGTTTCTTATCCTTAGTTCGGTTTTCGTTAACCCACGCCAGTAAGCTCACCAAGCCAATGGTGAATACCATATAATAAACAAAAGTAGGTATTGGCAACGAGTCACCTTTGGCGTAGGAGTGTAGGCCTGACAGGTAAAAATTAACTCCAAAATATGTCATCAGCACGGAACCGAGTCCAATTACCGAAGCGAAATTGAATGCAAAGAATCCTTTGAGCCCCGGAATAAAACGCATGTGCAAAATAAAGGCATAGACAATAATAGTTGTGAGCGCCCATGTTTCTTTCGGGTCCCAGCCCCAGTATCGGCCCCATGATTCATTAGCCCAGACGCCACCCAGAAAATTTCCAATGGTCAGTAAGATCAGCCCCACGGTAAGCGTCATTTCAGTGATGAAGCTCAACTCCTGCACTGTGAGGTCAAGCCGAAGGTAATTCTTCTTGTTTTTGAGTATCATTACAATCAGACTCATGAATGCCAATAAAGCGCCCAGTCCGAGAAATCCATAACTGGCTGTAATGGCCGACACATGTATGGTGAGCCAGTATGAGCGCAGTACCGGCACCAAGTTTGTTATTTCCGGGTCCATCCAACTTAAGTGCGCCACCATTAATATAATACCGGCTAGAATAGCTGTCACCGACAAAGTAATCGGAGATTTCTTTTTGAATAAAATACCTGCCAACAGACCGGTCCAGGCAATATAAATCATAGATTCAAAGCCATTGCTCCACGGAGCATGGCCGGATATATACCACCTTAATATCAATCCTGCAGTATGTACGGCAAAGCCTGCAATAATCAGTATTTCAAGCATAAGGATGATTTTCGTCAACTGAATACGTGGGTTAATGAGTTCCACAAACAACACGATCAACAGTATAAATCCAACTAATGTGTAGTAAAGAAACAATCTATTGAACAAGTACAGCTTGTTATATAAAATTTCAAACTTTATTTTCGATGCAGGTGGTATTACTTCAGCACCGTAGCGCTTCTGGTAATTTCCAATGCCCGTAACAATATCGTTTGCTTCTTTATAATTGCCTGTAGAATCCGCTTCGGCAAGTAAATTAAAATATTGTGTGAATACAATTCGTACAAAAAGGGAGTCATCCCTGTTCATACCGGTCAGGTCATCAAAAGGAGAGGCCCATTTGTAATCTGAATGTTCCGGTATAGGAAAAACTTTCAAAAAAGCACCTTGATAGATCATAAAAGAAATGTTAGCCCGTTCGTCTACTGCTATGATTTCCTTATCGAACCGTGAACGTTCAGAAGGGTTCTTTGCAAACACCTCATCAACATAATCTTTGAGTATGTAATTTCCTTGTGCATCAAAAAAATCGTCAAACCGGGCATATTTTCCGCTGATTTTTAGTAATTCCTTTACACCATCATCACCTACTTTGATCATCGGACTTCCCTGCCATTTTATCGGGTTGGCCATCATTCCAAGGAATACCTGATCCGATGACAATCCCATCCAGGTGCTGCTTTTTGTTATTTTTCGTACCAGGTCACTTGCCAGCGTATTTATAGGCACCATCCGGCCATCATTTTTCTGGTACAATAATTCACCAAACCGGTCAGCATGCTCCCTGTCAACCGTTTTAAAAACCGGATCTGTCGCCATTGCATCTGGATTCAGGCCGGTTAGGGCGATTATGAAGACAACACAGGCTGTGATTGATTTTCGCTTTTGATGGATTTCATTTATAAGTTTAGACAATTGCGAAAACCGTGAGTTTTTTGAAAAAATAACTGCAATCAGGCCGGCTGCAAGCATCAGATATCCTATATACGTAATACGTGTGCCCCAAGTATCATGATTCAATGAAAGTACGGTTCCGAGTTCGTCCTTATCATATGAGGACTGAAAAAACCTGTATCCCCGGTAGTTAAGAATATTGTTCATGAAAATACGGAATGGTTTGGTTATACCCTTTTGACGATCATGAACAATCACTTCACTGGCAAATGACGCCGGGCTCTCCGACCCCGGATATCGGTCCAGTTGAAAGTCAACCAATTCGATCGTAAAAGGTACCTGTTGCATTAGTGAGCCATATGTAATAGATACGTTAGTTCCGGAAATATTGATTGTTGCAGGTTCTCCAATAATTCCTTTACCACCCATTACCACCACTTCTTCAGTTGTATTATTATCCGAAACAGAAAAAACCACAGCATCATAAATACCACCCTCGCCCAGTGGCATAGAAACAATCTTCAGTTTTCCATTTGGTGTAAAATCTGATAATACGAAATTAAAGCCGTTTACGGTATAGAGGTTACGCATTCGAAACGGATGGAAAATATTGCTTTCCAGTTCACCATGTTCCTGCGTACTCATCTTCAAATAATTGATTGGGGCAGGAGCTCTGAATAATAAGTTACCGTTGTCAATAATTACATGTATATCATCCACATGGGTGGTATCTCCAAAACTTACATGAATACCCCCAATATCGACAATTTCATTTTCCCTAATAAACTTATTTTGTCTTCCGGTAGCGCCTGCGATCACTAAAGTCAGGTACATACTGCCATCAGAATCTTCAGTGAGTACCTGGGATGCACGTGAAATAAATGCCTTGAGTTCCACAGAAACCGAAGACGATCCGAATTCGAAACTTTTATTGAATTTGCTTTTGACAAGATTCGAAAACAAGACATTTTTCTTGTAATGATAGGTATCTGTTCCGTTTGTAACATCTACCTGTATATATATTTCATTAGATACATATGTATTAGTGGACTCTCCTTCGCGTATATGCATGATACCTTCAAAACCGAAAAAGCGTGTAATTGCTGCTCCGATAATGATTACGATAAAAGCTACGTGAAAAAGTAATGAAGGGATTTTGGATTTCTGATAAAGTTTTTTTGTGAAAATCACACCAACCATATTTATAATAAGCATTACTAGTAATACTTCAAACCAGGTTGCATTATAAACAACGGTTTTGGCAGCAATCGTCCCAAAATCATTTTCGATGAAAGTTGCCGTTGCTATGGAAATCCCAAAGAGTATAAGCAGTATCCCCATAAAGGACATGGAAATAAAAAATCGTAAAAATCTCATACCATATCGGGATATAGTTTTTCTTTTCACAAAGGATGCAAAGATATTCTTTTATTCAGGTTTGTTAAATCAAAATCAATTCTTTGTTAAATGTCAAAATCAATACATCTTCAAAATGTGATGCTGGGAAAATAAGATTTTATCCTAAACAATCAATTTGATAATCAGTGAAAATAAAGACTATATAGGTTATTATTTAAAAATCAGATACCTTTGCAATCTTTAAAAAACCAGGTCTGACCTGACTGTGCCATAGCAAGTATGTAGAGGCACAACGGACGTGATCCGAAACTTAAAAACAGAAGAATAAAAATGGCAGTAAAAATCAGATTAGCACGCCGGGGACGCAAGAAGCTGGCAATATACGACGTGATCGTAGCAGACGCCAGAGCACCACGAGATGGTCGTTTTATTGAAAAACTTGGTACCTATAATCCTAATACTAACCCTGCAACTATAAACATCAACGAAGAGAGTGCATTTAACTGGATTATGAAAGGGGCACAGCCTACTGATACGGCAAGAGCAATACTTTCTTACAGAGGTGTAATGTTACGAAAACATTTGCAAGTAGGTGTAGCCAAAGGAGCCATTACACAAGACGAAGCTGACAAGCGGCTGTCAAAGTGGTTGGAAGAAAAGCGTAAACAGATTCAGGTTGGGATCGACCGTTTGTCGGAAAAAGTAGATGAATCTGCACATAAACGCCTGGCAGCAGAAATAAAGGTAAAGGAAGCGCGCACAGAGACAATTTTAAAAAAACAGCAGCTACTGGCTGAAGCTGCACTGGCAGCAGCCAAACAAACGGAAGAAGCAATTGCAGAAGCAGAAGGCTCTGAAATATCCACGGAAGAAGCAGTCGCCAAAGATACAACTGTGGAAGCTACAGCCCCGGATGACCCTTCAAAAGAAGAAACAAAAGCCATTGTGAAAAATGCACAAAAAGGAGCAACTACTGAAGTAGATGTGAAAGAAGAACCAGACACAGAGACTAAAGCAGAAGAACCATTAGCTGAGGCAAAAGACGAAGCTCAAACTGATGTTGCAGCGGAAGAGGTATCTGCTGAAGCCGGAAAAGAAATGGCGGAAACTGAAGAACCGGCAAAAGCACAAGTTTCCGACGAAGCGCCTGAAACAACAGAGGCGACAAAGGAAGAGCCAACAGCAGCATCGAAACCCGA
>JACZXH010000065.1 GCA_022571715.1 Bacteroidota bacterium
GATCTGGAATTTTACGAACTCCGCTACAGCGGCAAAGAAGCAGCATTTTTACGTGGATTCCGGGCTTTATACCTTGGTGTGTTCTTCAACGTAATGATTATGGCCACGGTATCGCTGGCAGCTATCAAAATCGGAGCTGTCATGTTTGGGCTTACTCCTTTCCAGACCATATTCTGGGCTTCCATAATTACCGTAGCCTATTCATCACTTGGAGGCTTGAAAGGGGTTATGATCACCGATTTTTTCCAATTTGGTATTGCTATGGCCGGTGCAATATGGGCAGCTGTAATTGCAGTAAATCTCCCCGAAGTTGGAGGTTTAACAAACTTACTTGCACACGAAAATGTGGCGTCAAAACTGGATTTTTTGCCTGATTTCAGCCAATGGGAGATCGTGATACCTGTTTTTATTCTTCCTCTGGCTATACAATGGTGGAGTGTTTGGTATCCAGGTGCCGAGCCTGGTGGCGGAGGTTACATAGCACAGCGCATGATTTCTGCCAAAGACGAAAAGAATGCCGTTGCTGCTACGTTTCTTTTTAACATCGCGCACTATGCCCTGCGTCCATGGCCCTGGATACTGGTAGCGCTTGCGTCACTGATCGTATTTCCTGATTTGGAATCGCTGCGGCAAGCCTTTCCGAATATTGATCCCGGGGTTGTGCATCATGACCTCGCCTATCCTGCCATGCTTACGTTTCTGCCTGCTGGTGTGCTCGGATTGGTGGTTGCTTCTTTGATAGCCGCCTACATGTCCACGATATCAACACATCTAAACTGGGGCTCCTCCTATGTGGTACACGATTTCTATAAACGTTTTATCAATCCGGAAGCCTCAGAAAAAAAACTTGTATTGATCGGAAGAATATCGACCGTAATACTAATGGTTTTTGCCGGCATGTTTGCCCTTTTACTTCAGAATGCACTCCAGGCATTTAATATCCTTCTTCAGATCGGCGCAGGTACAGGGCTTATCTTCATCCTTAGATGGTTCTGGTGGCGAATCAATGCATGGACTGAGATTGTAGCAATGACATTTTCATTTTTTTTGGCACTGTATTTCGAAATTATACATATAAAACTTGGCTTTGAACCAATTCCTACACACTTAAAACTCATTATGGCTGTAGGCATTACAACCATAGTCTGGCTGATAGCCACCTATCTTACGCCCAAAACAGATGATAAGGTGCTCTTTAATTTTGTTAAAAAACTTCATCCGGGCGGACCGGGCTGGAAGAAAGTAATTGACGAAGCCCAGGCACGCGGTGAGATATTGCCATCTGAAAAAGAAAGCTGGGATGTACCTTCAGGAATACTTGCCATGCTCGTTGGAAGTGTGGCTATTTACAGCATCCTGTTTGGAACAGGTTTTTGGATTTATAAAAATTATATTCCTGCACTTGCCCTTACCGGAGTGTCTATTGCATGTGGCTATATGCTTATCCGGCTAATTGCCCGTTTAAAATTTGAATGAAACTGATTAAAAGTCAATCCCAGAGGCCTTTAATCTACGGGCTGCCACGAGGCCTCCTCCTCCGTTATTATCGGGTCCAAACCTGTATTACTTTACCATTTTTTGCCAGCATACCGGCAGCCAGGCTTGCCATTCCAAATCCGGTCTGTTCCATGAATATTTAAACATAACCAAAATATTTATGGCCGATCTGGGCATACTTTTTACAATCTATAAGATTTTCGAATTTAAAAAACCAATTCCTTTTCCGGAGAAGGAAGGGTAAAATGGGTCGGGCATGATTGATAAAAAGCTGTGATTTCAAATTGCATATCAGTAAAAAAATAATGTAAGTATCTTTAACCCAGACATTGAAAATGAAACAATAAAGTATATTTTTAAATATAATATTTGTGACACCTACTTCATACTGATGCAACAGGCCCTAATAAAAAAAATCGGTATCTGAAAATAATATATATGTAATTTGAAGGCCATATGATTTACAAAAATCACGTAGGGAAGATAAGAAAATCAGGATTTTTAACCCTGGTTTTTTTTCTGATTTCAGGTGTATCATCGACTGACAATCCGTCGGCTTATGAAATTGCTAACAGGATGTTTGCCAGGACAAAAGACATCAACACGTTGATTTATGATATTAAAAAATTAGAATTGATTAACGGAAAGATGGTGGAGCAACATTCTTATGTAAAGTTAAACCGTAATCCCTATAAGGTTTATACAATGCAGACCTTTCCTAAAATGGGCGTCGAGGTCTTGTATATAGCCGGTCCGAAAAACAAAGCACTCATAAACCCTAATGGATTTCCGTGGATCAATATTCGACTGGATCCTTACGGACGTATCATGCGAAAAGGCCAGCATCACACCATTCTTGACTCCGGATTTGACCTTGTTGTTTCCATTCTTGAATTCCTGTTTAATAAGTATGATGAAAAAATTGAAACAATGATCGAAATTAAAGGAACAACGCAGTGGGAAGGATATTCCTGTTGGGTACTGGAATTTAACAATCCATATTTTGAACATATAAAATATACCGTGAAGGAAGGTGAATCAATACTCACCATAGCTGATAAATTCAAATTAAGCGAGTACATGATCCTGGAAATCAATAAAAACCTGGATGATTATGACGATGTACACCCCGGACAGGTTATAGAGATCCCAAACGATTATTCTCCCAGAATGATCCTTTATATTGACAAGGGGCGGCTTCTGCCCGTAGTGATGAAGGTTTATGATAAGCAAGGTTTATTCGAACACTATGAATACACGAATATCCTGCTGGAGCCAGATCTGAAACCTGAAGAGTTTATCCAAGATTACAAGGAATATAAATTCTGATATCTACGCGATATCTAATGAAATAGACCTTAACAAAAATTACAATTTTGTTATGCTGTAAAGTAGTAGCTTATTTAGATGGTGCAGCCTGATATTTCTTCATAATAGCAACAACAGTTCTAGGAATCGATTATTCCTACTTTTCGGATTTTTATTTGATTGTAACTGATCCGATTTGATTCCCAGATAAGCTTATTTTCAACGGCGTTATACTCATCTACTACCAGCGCACTACCTTATAATCATAATTGGAATAAGAGTTGATAGCAAAACCACGTCCCCCCATCAATAACGTGGCCGAAACCATAGAAAGTACCGAAACCACCTAATCTTTAGTGGTTGTAATTGTTTTTACATTTTTACAACTACAAATAAAAAAAAATAGATTGTCATTCTTCAATTCCTCATCAAAATCCTATAAAATTGTATTCCACACTAAAGATTATAATTATGCGGATCAAAGTTATTTTCATTCTTACATTTTTAATATCAGGACTGGCAAACGCTCAAACCGAAATTAACCTGATGCCATATCCAGCTGAAATAACAGTTGGAAACGGACAATTCATACTCACCAATGAATTCAATATTGGAATTACTAATGGCACCCAACGACTTTTTGATGGTACAACACGGTTTTTAAGAAGGTTGGATGGCCGTGCTGGCTTGTTTTTCAATCAAAATTACCTGGGAAATACAGATAATCATAAAAATGCAAAACTACTAATTCAAATTTCAAGGGAAGGAATTGTGGAATTGAATGAAGATGAATCGTATGAATTACAGATAACGGGAGATCAGATTGTGTTGACTTCAGAAACAGACATCGGAGCAATCCGCGGATTGGAAACGCTACTGCAATTACTTGATGCTGACAAGCAAGGTTATTTTTTCCCTTTAATTGATATCAGAGACGAACCACGGTTTCCTTGGAGAGGATTGCTGATTGACGTTTGCCGTCGCTGGATGCCGATGGAAGTAATAAAACGAAATCTGGATGGCATGGCAGCAGTGAAAATGAATGTACTTCATCTGCATTTAACTGAAGACCAGGGGTTTCGGATTGAAAGCAAGGTATATCCAAAACTTCATGAACTGGGATCAAATGGTGACTATTTTACTCAGATCGAGATGAAGGAAATAATAAGTTATGCAAACGACAGGGGTATCCGCATTGTTCCGGAATTTGATATTCCAGGCCATGCTACCAGCTGGTTTGTGGGTTATCCTGAACTCGCAAGTGCCCCGGGCCCTTATGAAATAGAGACCGGATACGGCATCAAGAACCCCACGATGAACCCGACAAAAGAAAGCACTTACGAATTCCTGGATAACTTTCTCGGTGAAATGGCTGCACTTTTTCCAGATGCATATATGCACATAGGTGGAGACGAAAATAACGGCAAGCAATGGGATGCCAACCCCGAAATTCAGGCTTATATGAAAAAGAATGCCATTGCAGATAACCATAAGCTTCAAAGCTACTTTAACAGTAGAATCCTAGATATTCTTAACAAATATGGCAAAAACATGATGGGCTGGGATGAAATATTTCAACCGGGAATATCCAAAGACATTATGATCCAGTCGTGGAGAGGCAAAGAAGCATTGATCGCTTCGGCACAAAAGGGCTACAAGGCAATATTATCCAACGGGTATTATATCGACCTTATCCAGCCTACTAGTTTTCATTACCTGAACGACCCGCTTTCGGAAGACTCCCCTCTCCGACCCGAAGAAGCACAGTTAATTCTGGGAGGTGAAGCTGCCATGTGGTCAGAAGTTGTGACACCTGAAACGATTGACTCAAGAATCTGGCCCAGAACCGCTGCTATTGCCGAACGTTTATGGTCGCCGGGCGCAATCAAGGATGTAGATGACATGTACAGGAGGCTGGAAGTTATATCTATTCAGCTTGAAGAGCTAGGTCTTTTGCATGAAAGAAACTATGAAATGATGTTGCGAAGGCTTGCCGGTGGCCGGGATATTAAAGCTTTGAAGACACTAACAGACGTGATTGAACCTGTAAAAATTTATGAGCGACACAACCAGGGTATCACTTTCACAACATTTTCTCCTTACACCCGGCTGGTTGATGCGGCACGGCCCGACGCAAAAATTGCCCGTGAGTTCAGAAACCTTGTGGATGACTTCATTGAAACAGGTGATCTTGCGCTTACACAGGATATCAAGGGTTATCTGTTGCTCTGGGTGGAAAATCACGCAGCTTTCATTGAACTGGCTGAAAAATCGCCTATTCTGAAAGATGCTGTTAAATTATCGCTTGATTTGTCTAACCTTTCAAAAATCGGGCTACAAGCGCTTTCATCAAGTGTGGATCATGATGCAGGTTGGAAAAAAGAAGCTTCCATAATGCTTGAAGCAGCTAAAGAGCCCAGGATGGAATGTGAATTGATGGTAGTAAGTGCGGTGCAAAAACTTGTTGAAAACAGCAGATAGTGCCCAATGAATGCTTAGTATAAGCACTACACTTAGATTTTCCTTCATTTTCTAAAAAAAATTATAGGAATCCCTGTTTAAGTATGCAAACATTGTTATACAATAATTTACAAATCATCTGGGCGATATTATAAACCAGTATTGTGATGGGCAACTATACAGGAGTAAAGTCCTTTTTCTTATTTGTTCTACTATCCCCAGGCTTAAGTCTGAGTTTTGAGATCACCATAATATACTGGGCTTTAGCCTTTTACATTTAACAACGCTGTATTAAACAATAACCATCATTTACTCTGATTCATAAATCGGGCAAAAAATTGCGATTCAGCAGATTGAAGCTGGTTTTGGGATAATATCTCTATGCTTTAAGTGGGTAATCCAAAAAAATTATTTTGTATTTACTTACGGATTAACGTGCGATAATTAGACCAGCAAGGATCTTTATCTTTTAATCTATCGGAACATTCACATGCCGCTCTGCATGATAGCTGGATCGTACCAATGGTGAAGATTCAACATACCTGATACCTCTGTTCAGCCCTTCTTCTTTAAAATGAGCAAACTTATCGGGGTGTATAAAAGCGGCAACATCAATGTGCATTTTTGTAGGCTGGAGGTATTGCCCCAGTGTAAGGATATGGACACCATGTTCGGCAAGGTCGTCCATTGCTTTATAGACCTCATCATCTGTTTCGCCCAGGCCAAGCATAATTCCGGATTTTGTTCTTTTCCCTGCTTCATTTGTCTTTTTGATTTGTTCAAGACTCCGTTTGTACCTTGCCTGGGGCCGTACCCTCCTGTAAAGACTTTCTACGGTTTCGAGGTTGTGCGAAACAACTTCCTGTCCACCTTCAATCATACGATAAAGAGCATCCCAGTTTGCAATAACATCCGGAATAAGTGTTTCTATTGTTATTTCAGGACATTTTTTTTTGGTCTCAATCACGGTCTGATACCATATTTCGGCCCCTCTGTCTTTCAACTCATCGCGGTTAACCGAGGTGATTACGGCATGCTTTACCTGCATGTTAAATATTGCTTCGGCCACTCTTATAGGCTCGTCTGTATCGTACTCGGGAGGTCTTCCGGTAGCCACCGCACAAAAGGTGCAGCTTCGTGTACAAACATTTCCTAATATCATAAATGTTGCAGTTCCTGCACCCCAGCATTCACCCATATTCGGGCAATTCCCGCTTTCGCATATCGTGTGGAGTTTATAATTATCCACCAGCTTTCTTACCCGCGCATAATCTTTACCGACAGGCAGTTTCACCCTCAGCCAGTCCGGTTTCTTTACCCTTTTTGGTCTTACTTCTGATACAACAGGTAATTCAATCATATTTGATCTTTACGTAACAAGAGTAGCAAAGTTACAAAAATAAAAAGCAGTTTAGGATAATGTATGGAGGAGGTAATCCGCCTGTCATCTTCTCGAACCGTAGAAAAATGTAATGAAAGCAGTGGGAAAAACGACGGAATTTTCTGCAGCTGGTACAATCTTAATTTTTTCGATATACGCATCTATAAGAAATCCAAGTTCAATACCCGTAACATTGCTTTTAAATGTCCCGAATTCAAACAATAAGCTCGATTTCACATTCACGCCCACGGTAATACCTGATTCAAACAGTCCCTGAAATATGTTTCCAGTACCTAATATCTGTTCAAAAGTATAATTTCCGGATTTGTAGGGAACCTTTCTAGATTGAAATCCACCTGTAGCAATTTCAATATAGTAGGGCGCTTTAATGCCAATTGAAGGACCTCCTGCAAATTGCACGTTTACCTGGATGCCTTGTTGCGGTGCTTTTTTAAAAAGGATGTATTCACGACCGTACTGACCCCGGATGGAGTACAGGTATATCTCTTTGGCCCATATAAAAAAATTACCGGTAATAATAGAGTTCAGTCTTACCTCATTTGGATGCTTGATATTAACAATCTCCATTCCCAGGGTGCGATACACACCAGGTTTTATCGCTTTCGACTGCTTAACAATAAACCCTCCGATCAGCCCGCTCGAAGTATTTTTATTAATTCCCCATATAAATTCTTTTGTGTACTCATAATTATACCTGGATTGCCCTATCCCTTTGGTTATAATTAACAAAAAAAACATGAAAAAGAATATAGCGCTTCTTTTTTTCATTAAAGTCCCCTGTAATTTTTAATTTTACGATTCAATCCAATTACGCTAAATTACGGAATAAAATTTTTATAAAATTATGCCAACAATAATAAACGAATATCAGGGATCTCTGCGAACCAGTTTTATTCATCTTCAATCAGGCAAAAAACTAATAACGGACGCCCCTACTGATAACAATGGGAAAGGCGAGTCCTTTTCACCCACTGACCTGGTTGCAGGTGCACTAAGTGCCTGCATGTTGACCATTATAGGTATAAAAGCAGATCCTGAAAATATCGAGTTATCGGGACTCCGGTCAGAAGTATCAAAAGTTATGACTGCTGATCCGCGCAGGATTTCAGAAGTGCAAATTGAATTTTTCTGGGAAAACTGTACCGCATCTGAAAATCAGAGAATCATGTTGAAAAAGGCTGCACTTAGCTGTCCGGTGGCACTAAGCATTCATCCTGACATCAAACAGGACGTGAAATTTAATTTTTGAATGCATTACTTGTACCATAAATCACTTTCCCGCTTATCATACCGGGGTTTTTTCTCTTTTTGCTTAATGCTCCTGGGTTGGTTACTGTTAGATTTAAACAGGTTTGACCACCATAATCTGAACTTAAACGTTTTTTCTTTTTCTTCTGCAGCGTTTTTAGATTCCCCGCTTTTGGTGTAAGTATAACTTGGATGCATTTGTTTTCGGGACGTTGTATTTCCTACTCTTGCATAGTATCCCGTATTTTTCTTTTGGGAGGGCTTCATAAAAGCAAGTGTTCTCTTACGTCCGTATCTGGCGCTTTCAATTCCGCTAAATCCGTACATCAGCTCATAATCTTTAAACCTTCCTTTAAAAGCGGCTGTGGCTTTCGCTTCATTACCTGGTTTTGCCGGGCTCCCTGAACTTTTAAAAGTGCCCTGATACGTTGTTACAGCCCGTGCATCTTTACCCCCTGACTGGGTATGGATAGAGGTTTCTTTATTATTCCAAAGTTTGTATTTTATAGTGCCTCCACCAGTTCTGGGCTGCCTGAATTTAAGATTACCCTGAAACTGAGTAGCCAAACGTGTTTCCTTACCCAGTCCTTCTCTTAGTATTGGTTTTTCATCGTTATTCCAAAGTTTGCCGCTTATACTTCCTCCTCCTATGAGCGGTTTACGAGCCTTTATATTTCCCTGGTACTTGCCCATTTTCTGATTGGCAAGACCGGGCTGCAACTCAAACTGGCGAAACCGACCCTGATATTTGCCTATGGCTTTCTGATTTCCATATCCAGGTTGCAGTTCAAACTGACGAAAGCGTCCCTGGTATTTGCCTATTGCTTTCTGATTTCCATAGCCAGGCTGCAGTTCAAACTGACGAAAGCGTCCCTGGTATTTGCCTATTGCTTTCTGATCTCCATAGCCAGGTTGCAATTCAAACTGGCGAAAGCGTCCCTGGTATTTGCCTATTGCTTTCTGATTTCCATAGCCAGGCTGCAGTTCAAACTGACGAAAGCGTCCCTGGTATTTGCCTATTGCTTTCTGATTTCCATAGCCAGGCTGCAGTTCAAACTGACGAAAGCGTCCCTGGTATTTGCCTATTGCTTTCTGATCTCCATAGCCAGGCTGCAGTTCAAACTGACGAAAGCGACCCTGGTATTTGCCTATTGCATTTTGATTTCCATATCCAGGTTGCAGTTCAAACTGACGAAAGCGACCCTGGTATTTGCCTATTGCGTTTTGATTTCCATAGCCAGGCTGCAATTCAAACTGGCGAAAGCGACCTTTGAATTGTGTAGCCCTGAAGGCTTCCCTGGTTGGCACGTAAACAGGAATTCGTGCTTTAGATACACGGTCACCCCGGTCTTTTCGCCCATAATATGTATCCGGTCTGGAAATGGCGCCACGCCACGATGGTCTTGGTGATTCAAAATTCCGGGTCCTGTGTTTTCGACCTGCAATATCGCGGTTGGTGGCTCGTTCGCCGGGTCGTTGTTGTCTTCCTGCATAGGGACTTTTAGGTTTGCTGATCTTTCTTATTCCTGATATAGATTTCGGTACATTCACCAGTATCCTGACCCTGCGCTCTGATTTTCTTGTAGCCGACCGTATCTTCGGTTTTCTTTTGACTTTGAACCGGCCACCTTCACCAAGCGGTTTTCTTCCTGCATATGGATTAAATGAAGGTGTCATCGTTTTCGCTCGGGGTGACTCATAGTTTTTCATCAATGGTTCAATACCGGCTCCTCTTACAGTCTGTTCACTTGATCTAGTCCTGCTTACATATCCACCCGTTTGCATGGCACGCCTTGAGAAGCGTCCTCCTTCTTTTACACGTTTACGACCATGATACGTATCAGGAACACTGTACCCTCTCTTCGGAACACCCAAAGCAGATTGTTTCCCACGGGTTCGTAGCTTTCTTCCGGCAATATCCTTGTCAGTTGCCCTTTCTCCCTTTCGCCGTTCCCGCCCTGCATACGGATTTTTCTTTCTTTTAATACGGGCAGTGCCGGAAATGGTGTGGGGCCGCGAAACCGATACGGTTCTGCTACTCTCCGCTGGTTTTGACACACTTTTGGCTACTGAAACTGCCCGTCCGGCTCTTTCTCCTCTTTTTGTAGCGCTTCTTGCCCTGGCGTCAGGTTGCGGGTACGTCCGCCTTCTGACCGATGAAGCAGACCGGGTTCTTATCCGCTTTTTGCCACTTATATCACCTCTTATTGGTTTTTCGCCTAGGGGTGGCTTTCTGAAGGTTGGAGGCGGTTTTGGCCCCGCCCGGTCAGGCCCTCCGGGTTTGTATTTCCGGCCTGCATACGGATCTGGCTGACGGTGTACATACGTCTTTCTGGATGTTCTTTTCGGCTTATACTTTCTTCCTGTTATATCTCCCTTTGCAGCCTTATCTCCCTGCTTACTCCGGATTTTTATAGTAGCCTGCCTGATCTTTTTTTTATTCGACTTTGCTTTGTCACCTTTTAGCCGTTTTGATTTTATCCGTTTTTTCTTTTCTTTGGGCTTTTCCACTTTGACAGGAACATCCTGTGCTTGTAAACTTAATGGCACAATAAACAGGACAGTTGCAGTAATCAACAGTGCTGTTATTCCTTTAAAAATATAACTGGATATCGTTTTCGTACGCATTACAAGTAAGACACGGGCCTGATCCCCAACTAAATCTATCTAAATTTATTAAAATTCGATCAATTCTTTGATCTTTTTATCTAATCTGATCTGAGGCAGGTAATTTTCTTCAAGTGGAGCGCTGAACGGAACTGGCGTATCAAGGCTCCCAAGGCGCATAACCGGGGCATCGAGATATTCAAAACAATTTTCGGCAATCCAGGCACTAATTTCTCCCCCGATACCCCCTGTAAGCGAATCTTCGTGGAGTATCAGCACTTTACCGGTTTTTTTCACCGTATTTCTGACAGCTTCTTTATCCCATGGCATCAATGAGCGCAGGTCAAGTATATCAGCAGAAATGGAGGTATTTTCTTTTACCGCTTCCAACGCCCAGTGTACTCCTGCACCATACGTAATAACTGATAAATCCAATCCTTCGTTCACTAATGTTGCCTCTCCAATCGGTAACGTATAATATCCGTCAGGTATTTCATCTTTTACTGAACGGTATAATTTTTTATGTTCAAAAAACAACACTGGGTTTGGATCTTCAATGGCGGCAGCCAGCAATCCTTTGGCATCATATGGATTAGACGGATAGAGTATTTTTAAACCGGGCGTATGAAAAAACCAGGCTTCATTTGACTGACTGTGAAATGGACCTGCATTTACGCCCGCTCCCGTAGGCATCCTGATTACCACATCGGCATTTTGTCCCCACCGGTAATACGATTTGGCAAGATTATTAACAATCTGGTTGAATCCGCACGATACAAAATCAGCAAACTGCATCTCAATGACCGATTTTCTGCGCATGATAGACAACCCCAGCCCTACACCGAGAATGGCTGATTCGCATATAGGTGTGTTACGTATTCGCGCTTTGCCAAACTGCGTGAGAAAGCCCACTGATACTTTAAAAACCCCACCGTATTCTGCAATATCCTGGCCCATAAAGATCAGGTCAGGAAACCGTTCCATGCTTTGTTTTAAACCATCAGAAATGGCATCAATCAAACGTTTTTCAGACTTTTTAGTGTTTACGGGAATTATTGATTCATTCCGGTGATCAGCAAATACATCCTTTATTTCAAGATCACTGTTGGCAACAGGCAGGCCTTCTGAAAAAGCCTGCTTCAGTCCCTCCTCGATTTCTAAGATTATGAGCTGACGGATTTTTGCCTGAACTTTATCGTCGAGAAGGCCTTCCTGCTTAAGATAGTATTCATAATTGTCAACCGGATCTTTCATTGCCCAGGATTCCATCAATGCACGCGGTACGTATTTGGTACCGCTGGCTTCCTCATGCCCCCGCATGCGAAAAGTCATTGCCTCAATTAGTACTGGACGTGGTGTTTTTCTTATCTTTTCCGCCCAGGATTTAACGGTGCTATATACTTCAAGAATATTATTGCCATCAATTTTTACGGCATCGATTCCGTAACCCGGGCCTTTATCAATAAAATTTTTAAACACATACTGCTCATTGCTCGGTGTTGATAGTCCGTATCCATTGTTTTCAATCATGAAAATCACCGGCAGGTTCCAAACAGCCGCCACATTCAATGCTTCGTGAAAATCTCCTTCGCTCGTACCTCCGTCACCACTAAATACCAACGTAACTTTTTTGCTCTTTCGGAGCAAATGATCCAATGCAATGCCGTCGGCGACACCCAATTGGGCTCCCAGGTGAGAGATCATGCCCACAATGTGGTATTCACGGGTTCCGAAATGAAAAGACCGGTCACGGCCTTTGGTAAAACCCGATAGTTTGCCCTGAAACTGTGCAAAAAGTTTGTGAAAAGGAATTTTCCTTGACGTAAATACTCCAAGATTCCGGTGCATGGGAAGAATATATTCATCTTTTTTCATTGCCAGCGTCGCTCCTACAGATATGGCCTCCTGACCAATACCCGAAAACCATTTGCTAATACGGCCCTGACGAAGGAGAATAAGCATTTTTTCTTCGATCATTCGCGGTCGCAATAATGCTTCGTAAAGATCGAGCAGCTTCTCATCTGAAAGTTTATCCCTGTTAAATACCATATATCCTTTTTGTTAAGCCGGACAAAATTAAATTAATTATTGAGGTGTACTGTAAAATGGGAGTCTATTTTTTATTTTTGTACTTATCCGTTTTTTATGATCCATTATGAGAATTTTGAGCTATCTAACGGTCTTCATGTATTTGTACACGAAGACAGCAATACCCAAATTGCAGTAATCAACATATTATACAATGTAGGATCCCGTGACGAATCTGAATCCAAAACCGGGTTTGCCCACCTTTTTGAACATCTCATGTTTGGTGGTTCGGTAAATATTGCTTCATACGACGAACCACTTCAAAAAGTAGGAGGAGAAAATAACGCATTTACCACTCCTGATATCACTAATTACTATCTAACGATTCCTGCAAATAATCTTGAAACAGGTTTCTGGCTGGAATCTGACCGAATGCTTAGTTTGTCATTCGATCCGGCAGTGCTGGAGGTTCAGCGAAATGTAGTGATTGAGGAATTTAAACAAACGTACTTAAATCAACCATACGGAGATGCCTGGCTAAAGCTACGACCTCTCGCTTATAAAACCCATACATATAAATGGGCAACTATTGGGAAAGATATCTCTCACATTCAACATGCTACCATGGAAGATGTAAAAGATTTTTTTTACCGTTTTTATACCCCTCAGAATGCCATTCTGGTTGTGGCCGGTAATGTGAAAACCGGGGAGGTAGAAAAACTGGCCAAAAAGTGGTTTGGCCCGATCCCTTCTGGTGAAAAATATATGCGCAAACTCAAGTCAGAACCTCCACAGAAAGGCAAAAGAATGCTCACACATGAAGCAGATGTTCCGCTTGACAGTATTTTCATGGCATACCATATGTGTGACCGGCTCGATGACGCCTATTATAGTTGTGATCTTATAAGTGATATATTAGGAAGTGGAAAATCTTCGCGGTTATATGACCGGCTTGTAAAATCCGAAAAACTTTTCAGCAGTGTAGATGCATATATCACTGGTTCATTCGATCCCGGATTACTGGTTATCCACGGAATTCTGAATCCTGGGTTTAGCCTGGAATATAGTGAGGAAGCAATTCAAAATATTGTCTCTGAATTCCTTTCAAAAGGGACCCAAAATGAAGAGCTTGAAAAGGTGAAAAATCAGGCCGAATCTGCACTCATATTTTCGGAGGTTGAGTTGCTGAATAAAGCCATAAACCTTGCCGTTGGTGCAGTGATGGGAAATCCAGATCTGATCAATGAAGAGCCTGAAAAAATACGCAGTATATCAGAAGACCGGTTGCTGCATACGGCCAGTAAAATATTGCAGCCTTCAAACTGTTCTGTCTTGTACTATAAGTCAAAATCAGCAAAAACACATGAAAATTAGAACCGGATTTGGCTATGACGTTCATCAGCTGAAAGAAGGAGAGACTTTCTTGCTTGGTGGTGTACAGATTAAGCACAGTAAAGGCGCTACTGGACATTCGGATGCCGATGTGTTGATTCATGCCATATGTGATGCAGTGCTTGGAGCTGCCAATCTGGGAGATATCGGGAATCATTTTCCAGATACTGACCCTGATTTCAAAGGAATTGACAGCCGGATCCTGCTGAAAAAAGTGATAATGTTAATCACCGAAAGGGGTTATTCATTGATGAACCTTGATTCTACCATTTGCCTGCAACAGCCTAAGATCAGCCCATACCTGCCTGATATGAAAAAATGTTTGGCTGAAGTAATCGGAGTGGAGGAAGATGACATTTCGATAAAGGCCACCACCACCGAAAAACTTGGCTTTATTGGCAGGGAAGAAGGTGTTTCGGCCTATGCCATTGTGCTGATTATGAAGGAGTAACAATGGATTCAAAAGAACTTCAGTTGATTATAACTGACGACGGATCGCATGAATTTTATATTTTTCGCACAATAGAAGAATAAACCAATTAATCTTTTTATTTAGTTGCTAATTAATATGATACATTTTTCTTAACAAATGATTTGGTCTCCTAATTTTAAAAATCAGGAAAGCTACCAGAAATAAATATTTGCCATAGCAGATATTTTTTGATAATTTGAAGCCTGTAATTCCCGTCCCGTTTAGGGGACGGATCGAAAAACAAAACCAAATACGGCTTTAGCCGCATTTAATCATACATATATGAGTTGGGTAAGAATATGGGTACACATGGTTTTCTCCACTAAAAACAAAATGCCTGTATTGCATCAAAAGATCAGAAATCTGGTGTTTCAACATATCCAACAAAATGCAGAAACAAAAGGAATATGGTTGGACTCTGTTAATGGACATATTGACCATGTACATTGTTTAATTTCTTTAAGCAAGGACCAAACCATAAGTAAAATAGCACAATTATTAAAGGGAGAATCCTCCTTCTGGATAAATAAAAATAACCTGACAGATAGCAAATTTGCCTGGCAGGATGATTATTGGGCCATCAGCGTGAGCGAAAGTCATGTGAAACAAACCAGGGCATATATACTTAACCAGGAAGCACACCATCGTAAAACCACATATGCAGAAGAAGTAGATAAATTTATGAACAAACAGGGTTGGCAGTATATTCAACAGTAAAGTCGCTTTAGCATCGTGATGAGGTTTTACAGGTAGTTAGGTGGATATGATTTCAACCCACATCAAATTTAACGGCCATATATTCAACCTACTACTGAGCTTACTAACAATGTGATTAATATGTGGCTAAAGCCAACTGATTTTATATTACTGATTTCAGTTGCTTAAAAGCAACTGGAATGTTGGGTACCTCATTGCTGAAAAAAGGTGCCTTGTGCTGATTATGAAGGAGTAACAATGAATTTAAAAGAACTTCAGTTGATTATAACTGACGACGGGTCACATACGATTTATGTCCCCTCTCTTCATGAAACCTATCACAGCAAATTCGGGGCAATACAGGAGTCCAGACATATTTATATTAATGAAGGGCTTAGTTATTGGTTAAACCGGAATCTACAAAAATCAAAGACATTGCGAGTACTTGAAGTTGGATTTGGAACCGGGCTGAATGCCTTACTTTCAGCAATATATATGAAAGATCATCCTGAAATCAGCCTAAAATATCATGCCCTTGAACCTAAGCCCCTTCCCGGAGATATTACAGAAAAACTGAATTACTGCCAGATTCTTCATTCCGGAGAACAAATATGGAATCACATTCACGAATGTAAATGGGGTTCTGAAGTCAGGGTCACACACAATTTTCAGTTATTTAAAGACCCCATTATGGTTGTGGATTTCAAAAATCCATATGCTTATTCTTACGACCTGATATTTTTCGATGCCTTTGCGCCAAGCAAACAACCTGAATTATGGAAAACTTCTATTTTTGAAAAAATACGCTACCGCATGGCAGAGGGTGGATATCTTGTTACCTATTGTGCCCGAGGTCAGTTCAAACGCGATCTGAAATCATTAGGATTTGATGTGCAAACGCTACCCGGACCTCCCGGCAAACTCGAAATGGTACGGGCCGATTTTTTCGTTGTAAATTTTTGAATTAATGTATTTTTATTTGTCTTGAGACAGTTTTCTACGGCATACCCTATGACCCGCTGGTGCCATTTTTTAATTTTATTTCTTCCTTTACAACTTCTATCAAGTGATTTAACAATATTATATTTCCGCTTTTTATTTCATTCATATCTACGTTTACATAATCAAAATTATCGAATTCTGGATTTACTGGCATTTCAAACTCGACAATCCACCATTGCTCTATTTTTGTTAATAATTTATTAATTGATTCAAACAGTTCAATATTTATTTCGTGATCACTATCAACTAATAGTTTTGGTAATTCGTGGGCGATTTTATTTCTATGCAATTTGACTTTATGTAATTCTTCAACTTCTTCTTCTGTGATTACACCGTTTTCTTTTAACCAAAGGCAAGAGGAATAATAAGTGTTTTTTTTGTTTTTCAATGCTGGAATTCTTCTATTTAAAACTTGTTCTTTATATTCCTGGCTATTTTGATATTCATAGTTTTCGTCCATTGACTGCCTTGGACAAAGAAAATTCTTCAGTCTTTTTTCTACCGAATATTTCAATAATTCAAAAGCAGTTAAATAAAGCGAGCTTTTTATCAAATTACTCTTTATGATATTAGGATTAAGTAATTTTTCTATATCCTTTATATACTTTTCATCGTTCATTTTTCTCCTTATTTTTTCAATTAGATCTTAGTTAACATTCAGACTGAGAAGCGTTATTGTTCCAAACGGCAGTTATGATTCTGTAGTTCTCGATTAGACAACGTTTTTATTCAAAGTATTTAATTTCTCTTTCCAGAATGTATTTGGGAATTTCTTTTTCAAACTCTATTCTTTTGATCCAGTTATTCTTCTTATCATACTCATGTTTGTAAGTTGTTTTGGAAAAAAGGTTGCCGTCTGACTTGTACCAATTTTTCTCAATCATGTTCCCTCTATCGTTATATTCATAAGTCCATTTCATATAAAGGCTGCTGTCTGAGTTGTACCAATTTTCCTCAATTTTATTCCCCTTGTCATCGTATTTATAAGTCCGTTTTTCATTGAGACTACCGTCTGAGTTGTACACATTCACCTCAATACTATTTCCTTTGTCATCGTAATTAAAAGTCAATTTATGATCAAGGCTACCGTCTGAGTTGTACCCATTCACCTCAATTTTATTCCCCTTGTCATCGTACTTGTAGGTCCATTTTTTATCGAGATTACCATCTGAGTTGTAAATATTCCGCTCAATATTATTCCCCTTGTCATTGAATAAAATATATTCATCCGATCCACTTATTTCACTTATTCTATTACCTTTTGAAATCTCGCCGAATTTTTCTACTGCTTCATAACTATATTCCCTAATGGATTTCACTTTTCCATTGAGATTCATTTCATTAAGATCATTCTTTACTCCGTCATCAGTAGAGCAACTACTAAATAAAATGATAGTAAGAGATAAAATGTAAAGTAAAAATATCAGTATGAATTTAAACATAATGAAATTTATGATCTATTGTTCAATTTTCCCAAAAATTCTCACCCAAATTTAGATCATACTTTTCTGACTTTTTCTCCTGCATGACTACAGTATCATGTTTATAACCTAATATTTCGAATACTGTGTTAGACTTGAATAATACTTCACGCTCTGCTGGTTTATTAACTATTTCTGCAATATACTTTCCGTTGCTATTTTGGCAAGTTTTAATCTTAAAGAAAGCCGTATTCGCCTCATTTTTATACGTTGAGGTAGATAAAAATTGAGGGATCATTATTTTCATTCCGACACATTTCTTTAAGTATGAAATAATCTCAGGTTTATCTATCCATCTCCATACGGTTTGATCATTGTGTGATGAAATTTCGTCAAGACTTTGGTTTAAATATATTTTATATTTTTGACAGAATTTATCGTTAATTTGTTTGCCCTCGTTCCTTAATCCGTTATTTAGTCGAGAACACACTGTACCAGCGTATCTAACTATAAGAAAACGGCTCCAATAGCAAATTCCATATTTTTTTTCAATACCTGTAATTTCATCTTTGGAAGGTTCTCTAAATTGACAACCAATCTTACGATGTTGTGAAATATCAGAAACAATCCCTCCATCAAGTTCTATAAGTTCTTTAATATCCGCTAGTGAAGGCATCTTATTTTATTTTTCGTTAAAGCTAAACTACATAGGTTTAGACCTTTCTAATTCTCTAAAAGCAGCGGACTACATAAGCCTTTGCAAACAGATCAGTTAGCCTATGGCGTTTTAGTGATTATTGTAGCCCGTTTCCTTTTCATTTTATTCTTGAATAATAGTAATACTCGTCACCGTATTGTATTCCACATAAACGTTGGCTGGATATTCCACATTCTAAAGCCATATCTCATAATCGACATTGCTGAACATTGCATTTCCAAACGGATTAATATACAAAGCAAAAATGGAGGTGTTCTCTTTCCCCATTTGCATAAGCCTGAACCGGATTGTTTCGTCTTCGTCTAATTTTGTAAACCGAATATACCTCCTTATTGATTTAGCTCATATTAATTTATCCAGGTACCAAAACAAAAACTCTTGGATAGAGGAAGAAGGGTATAGCAAGACACATTTCCAATCCACTTTATCCCAACTATACAAATCAAGGGGTATGTTATCTAGTTTTTCTTAATTATTTTGACTGTTTCAGTACTTTTTTCATGCTTCAATTTAATGAGATAAACTCCTTGAGGCAGTTTACTAATATTTAATTGTGTAAAGTCCGAAATTATTTCTTTACGTATTAATAATTGTCCGCCTAGGTCATACAAATAGAGATGAAAATTCTTTCCAGGATTTGAAGTCTCAATGAAGATCTTATCATTCGATGGAATTGGATAGATTTTAAATTTGGAATTTTCAAAGGGAAATTCTACGATATCGGTAACCTCGTTAATTGTAACTGTAACTGTATCGGATGAACTACAGTTGTTAGCGTCGGTTACAATGACATAAAATTCATGGGTGCCTGGTTGAAAATCGTCACCTGAAACTTCCAGCGTTTTGGATGTTGTACCGTCATTCCACAAGTAAGAACTAAATGTGGCCCCAACATCAAGAATTTCAGATTCTTCCTCCGTAATTATAATATCTTCTCCCAAATCAAATTCCGGTAAGGGGTTGACCGTAACTTGAACATCATCAATACCAATACCACCATATCTATCATATCCAATTACATCATAGGTTGTGCTTATGTTAGTATAAGAGATTAGCGTATCCTCTATTGATGTGAGGTATCCTCTTTCATCATACCATTCATAATAATATGCACCAGAAGCTATTAACGTAATTGAATCTCCTTCACAAATATTTTGGTTGGTTGGATCAGATGTTATTGAAACCGTTGGTTTATCAACTATGGTCATAAAATCATTTATAAGCCAACTGTCACCGCCGCTTGGATTTGTAGTTGTAAGTTTTACATCGAAGTTTCCTGCTGAATTGTAGATAACAGAAGGATTTTGCACCGATGAATTTGAAGGTGAAGCCCCTTCAAATTCCCAGGACCACGAAGTTGGAAAGTCTGTTGAATAATCCCAAAAATTCACGGTATTCCCAATTGAAACTGTGTCTCTTGGTGTATAGAATATAGTGAAGCTTGGGCTCGAATAAGAAGGTTGAAGAATGGATATATTGTCTAAGTATAAATTGTTTCCCCAACCCGATATGTTCATTATAGCTATGTGAACATTTGAATTACCATTGAAATCTTGTAATGGTATCCTTTCGGTGATCCATTGAGTATTGTCGCTAGGAATGAAGCTCTCTTGTGTGTCTTGTGAAGTAGCAAGGTCATGACCACCTTTTGCCCAAATAAGATCAAAATTGGTTCCACAGTCAGTGGAGATAAACACAGCTAGAGTGTCCGAATAATCACCTCCAAATCGCGCATAAGCAACATCAAAAGTCAAATATACATTTTGATTCGTAGATAAATCAATGCTTGGGCTAATCAAGGCATCAATATTACCGGAAGGATCACCATCGACGATGCTATAATTGTCCATAAAAACAGAATTGGAACCATCTTGTGAGCTTGAAACATTTGTTTTTTGCCATTGTCGATCGTTGTCCGGATTATAGAAAATCCAGTTTTCGAGAGAATTTACATTTTCAAAATCTTCGTTGTAGGGAAGTGATAATTCATCGCTGGATAAAACTGAAATGTAGTTCGGAATATAAAGCGTATCCGATCCATTTGAGTTTTGAACGATAAATAATAATCCATAAATACCTATTCTATTAAAAGTTAACGATGGATTGGAAACTGTAAATTCTCCAACCTCAACACTATCGGAATCTAGGAAAATCCATTGCCAGCTTGTTGGAGTATTTGTGGAATTATCCATAAAGTCGATGGATTCTCCAGAACAAATTTGTGTTCTACTTGAAGTAAAGTATGCAATGGGATATTCAAAGGATAAATGAACCGTGGAATTAAGTAGCTCTTTCCTCCTAGGACTTATATTCATGACTGTTTGCATTCTATCTTTTTGGTTTTGGGTGAAAATGTTCATGCAAGCATCTGGGGTATAATCCATGTAGTTTTCTATCATATCCAGACCTGGAAATTGTGTGCAAGAATCATTAGATTCACATTCTTCATTTGCTGATTTTGAGCGAGGTGTATCCTCACAATAATCATCAGATTGACATCCTCCTTCACCCCCCCCAAACATGGTAAAGTCCTAACCAGTGACCGACTTCATGTGAAGTAGTTCTACCTCCATCGTAAGGACTAGCTACTTCACCAATTGTACCAAAAAATTTATATCCTATTACAACACCATCCGTGATACCAGGACCCATATTATTATCAAGACCGTCAATTCCTGATAAGTTTGGAAATTGAGCATAACCTAACGTATTGCTGTCAGGACTAAAATTTAATGTCCAAACATTCAAATATTTCGTGGGATCCCAAATGGTCTGGGGCTTTAGGCTGTTTTCAATATCATCATCTTCCCAAAATGGTTTATTTCCATTAACCCTATGAATACCTGGTTCAGGAAGGTTATTACCAAACTTATCTCGCAAAGCAAGGGCGAATTCAATTTCAATATCTGCTCCATCCGGATGGGAGTTGAAACCGTTTGTACCTGATTCCCTTCTGAAATCTTCGTTAAGGACTTGGATTTGAGATTGAACCTGAGCAGCACTTATATTAGGACCTGTTCCGATATTTTCACCGTTGTGGATTACATGTACAATTACTGGAATTGTAATAACTTCCTGTTTAGTTCTTTGCGCTTCTTTTTCCTTTAAATAATCAAGTTTTAGTAATTCAAATTCTTGTTCAAATCTTTCGACAGATGGAAGATTGTATTTTTCCCTTAATTCTTTGTTTATCTCAACCGTTAAGCATGTTCTATGCTCAGGTATTGACATGGAGGTTGAACCAATATGATTTGAAGGAGTAGAATTGAATTTATGATGTAAAAATGTAACTGGAGATTTTCTTTTCTTGGGTGGTTTCAGTTGTGACTGGGAAAAGACATTGGAGCAAATAAAAAGGAAAGAAAAGGCTATTATTAGTTTCATTTCAGTTTAAGGATTGAGGAAGTGACTTCAATTATTTCATAAATCTTTTTATTATCATCATATTCTAAAATCAGATCTGATTTGTCAATTTTCCATTCCCCATTGAATGTTTGAGGCAAATCGTTTGGAGCAATGGGGGTGTACTCAAGAACGGCATTACTTTTAAAGACGATTTTTTCTCTACCCCTTGAAGGAGGAAATTGATAGGATGATAATCGATATACTTTAATATCATCATAATCATCCTCATGCGAGTGAACCCAATGTCCAATAAGCTTGTCTTGGTTAAAGGAAACTGATTGACTACTTCTATTTGTACTGCAATTGTGAAGTAGAAATGTTAGAATTAATAATTTAAAAAAATTCTTCATTGTTTCTGGATGTTCTTAGGAAAAACAACCAACTTGTGTATATAAATTTAGTTAATAATAAAATTAGATGTTACTATTTATTGAAATAAAATATGTGTTAATTAGGTCTTGGATGTCTGAATTTATCAATATTTCTTTTGCACTCAATGGTGTATTTGGGCAGTTTTTCAGAATATCTGAAGAAAAAAGATAACGAAACGTAATAAACTACCTGCTTTTATTCCCCCTCGTCAATCAATATATGATAGCTGAGATCAAACGGTGAAAGTCCGTCACCGATTTTACGGATAAAGTCAGCGTCTTCAATAAAAAAATTCAAAAAATTGAGTGTACGTTCCTGAGGCGTACCTCCTGGAAACAACTTTTCTTTCCATGCGGCAAGCTGCCCGATCAGATCATCATGATGCCTTTTTTCTGCTTTCAGGAGTTTCTTCTCTATTTTCTGCAGGCCTTTCAGTGTTTTAT
>JACZXH010000115.1 GCA_022571715.1 Bacteroidota bacterium
TCCGAAACTGATTATTATGTAAGAGCCTATGCCAAAAATATTGGGGGGATTGGCTACGGAGATGAAAAAACATTCACCACTCTGCCGCGCATTGAAAGGGGGACAATCACTGATTCCCGGGATGGAACAATTTATAAGACGGTAAAAATTTACAACCAGTGGTGGATGGCACAAAACCTGAACATTGGAACCATGATAGATGGCTCTAAGGACCAGGCAGACAATGAAATTATTGAAAAATATTGCTACGAAAACGATCCAGCCAATTGCGACACCTATGGAGGTCTTTACCAGTGGAATGAGATGATGGCCTATAATCCACCTGAGACTGTGAATGTAGGAACAACACAAGGACTTTGTCTGACCGGATGGCATTTGCCTACTGAGCCCGAGTGGAGGGTCCTTATTGAGATAGCGGGAGGAAGGAATGCAGCTGGAAAAGCATTGAAATCATGGACTTCCGATTGGTGGACCATTGGAGGTATAGACGCACTGCTATTTACCGGTCTGCCTGCTGGGGGCAGGCTAACTGATGACTGGCCCTATTTTGTTGATAAAGGAGCTGAGGCTTTATTCTGGACAACTACCAAAGGCACCATTTCGGATATCACATGGCCGTGGTTTTTTCGGTTGGTTCACATTTCGGGCTACATCGACTATGGCATATATGAGCATATCGAGGGGTTGTCCGTGCGGTGTGTGAGGGACTAAATTAGTGGCAATAAAAAGTTATTTTATGAGAGGGCTTTAACGCCGAGTATTAATTTAGAAAAGTCACCCAGTAAGATTTTATAAGGTGTGCGCGTATATAACTTCTGTTGTACTTCTTATAGCGTTTATCGATAGATATTTAAATCTTGCTTTTTCGACAAGAGTTCAGTAAAATGTTAATTATAGATTTGGCGGCAAACCCAGACGAGCCACGCTAAGTGTGGGTGCGGAGCTCACCAATTAGATTTATGTTGCGTTTCAACGGCAAAATAAATGCGAGGGATGTACTGGCTAATCCTCAGGCCAATCCCAGCCCCTCAGCTCGTAATACTTACGTCGCGGGGTTGCGTGGATCGGATCGATGTCGTGTTTTCGGGACCACCAGAAATGGATTGACGTTCCAATGACACCAGCGCCAACAGGAAAAACTAATGCGACATGGCCCACAGTATAATAAAGGCCCACTGTTCCGCCACAGACGATGAGCCATTTAAGCACCTTGCGCCAACACGCTGTCTCAAGCTCGATGACCGCAAAGATCGATGAGCCCAGAATAAGAAACACAAGGAGAATGTAAAGTTCCAGTTCAATACCCTTAATGTTAAAAATATTGTAAAGCTTAACTACTAAAATAATAAACGATTAATAAACTAATTGATTTATAGAATATTAACAAAATATTGTTATAAAGTATCAGATAATATTACGTCAATCCAGCCATTAGAACAGAAGAATCTGATGTTCATTGGACATAATTTACGGATTAATTTTACAAGAAATATTCAAAATTGACACGAGTATTTATATTAATTGTTAGTCCAAAAAATATTCGAAATAATACCTAAATGAAAAATTACTTTTGCTTTACGTAATTAATAACTCCGCCTTTTAAGATGATTTCAGCCTGTCTTTCACTGATATTGAATGTAAGTGGAATTCCAATATCTTTTCCAACTAAAGTAGCTATTACTGAATCGCTGTTTTTGATGGCTGACCTTAGGTCTTTTATCTGTAAAATATCACCTTGTTCGAGTTTGTCCCAATCAGCTGCGTTTTTAAATTCGAATGGAACTATACCAAAATTAATCAGGTTCTGCCAGCCGATACGAGCGTAGGATTTGGCAATAGCAAATTTTTGTCCCAGATACTTGGGCGACAAAGCCGCATGTTCTCTGCTTGAACCTTGGGCATAATTCTCACCTGCTATAATACAAAAGCCTTTGTAGTTTTTTTGATTTTGAATGGCTCGATCATAGAAACTTTGATCAATAGCATAATACGTATACTTGCTTATAGCTGGAATATTTGAACGTAAAGGCAGTACATCGCTACCCGCTTTCAGTATTCCATCAGTTGAAATATTGTCTTTCATTTTCAACAGGATAGGAATTTCCAGTTCATCAGAGAGCTCTTCAAATTCGGGAAGTGCTTTAATGTTCGGCCCCTTAATTAATTCAGTAGGTTCTCCATCTGGCGCAATCAGCATATGCTTATTTATCTTGTTTTGGGCAGGTTCTTCCCATTTTGGATAAGTAATATTCATTAGAGATTCGAGTTCTCTTGGATCAGTAATTTTCCCCGTTAGTGCAGTAGCTGCAGCGGTTTCCGGACTACATAGATATACCTTGTCATCGAGAGTTCCTGAACGTCCAGGAAAATTACGAGGCATAGTTCGCACGCTGATTGTATTAGTAGCAGGTGCTTGTCCCATGCCAATGCATCCCATACAACCGGATTGATGAAGTCGTGCACCTGAGGCAATCAAAGGTCCGAGAGCATGCATTCCCATTAAATTTTCCAACACCTGACGGGAAGAGGGATTGACATCGAAAGAAAGATGGGACGGAATACCTTTGCCTTTTACAATTTGAGATGCTATCCAGAAATCACGCAGTCCCGGATTAGCAGAAGAACCAATAATAACTTGCCCTACTTTTAATCCGCTAACTTCTTTTACCGGTACAACTTTGCCTGGGCTGCTGGGAAGTGCAATTAAAGGTTCCAACTCAGATAAATTTATTTCTTCGTAATGATCGTAGGATGCTCCTTCATCGGCTTCCAATTTAATCCACTGATCTTCTCTTTCTTCTTTTCGGAGAAATTCAAGAATGTTTTCATCGGAAGGAAATACGGAAGTGGTAGCACCTAACTCCGTGCCCATATTAGCGATAACATGACGGTCCCAGGCACTCAGATATTTCAGCCCTGGCCCATAATATTCCAAGATATAGCCACGTCCTCCAGTCACATCATACCTGCGAAGCATTTCTAAAACTATATCTTTAGCACTTACCCAGTCAGGCAGATTTCCAGTGAGCTTGATGCCCATAACTTTTGGCATTTTAACAAAATAAGGTTCACCTGCAGAAGCGAGAGCTACATCCAGCCCACCAGTACCGATGGCAAGCATTCCAATACCACCTCCTGCAGGAGTATGACTGTCTGATCCTAATAGGGTTTTTCCTGGCATACCAAACCGTTCCATGTGTACTACATGGCTAATTCCGTTTCCTGATCTACTGAACCAGTATCCAAAACGTGCCGCAGCTGACTGTAGAAAGATATGGTCATCCATATTCTTATAATCCGTTTGAAGCAGGTTGTGGTCCACATACTGTACTGCAATCTCTGGTTTGATTTTATTTAAATTGAATGCTTCCAGTTCGAGCATTATTAACGTACCTGTGGCATCTTGCAATAAAACCTGATCAATTTTTAACCCGATTTCGTTTCCAGGCTTCATTTCACCGGAAATAAGATGAGAGCTGATCAATTTTTGACTAACATTTTGAATTTTCATACTTGATAGTTTTATGATTTTTCTTGCCTGTCCTACAATGGCCTTGATTAAAAACGTAGTGAGTAAAAGTACCTTGCTTTGCCTGATCTACGAGCCAAGGCCAAAATATAAATTTAATGTTTCTTGGTGGACTTTCAGAATCCCCTGAACGATCGGGATTGCATAAATCGCCCCATGTTTTTTTATATATAGTTAGAGGTATTTTTTGTTGCGATTTTTAGTAGAATTTTATTCATATTTCATCAATGTGAGTTATTTTAATTCAGTTGACTTAAAATAGAATTCCAACGCCAATTCTTCAATTGATTTCATTGATTTAGGTCTACATACAAGCTGCTCATAATGTCGCGAGATTTAAGGTATTTGTGATACTTGATATATAAATAACCATTAAAAGTTTGATTTAATAATGAATACCTGTGTCTTTAATTCAATAGACAGCCACAAATGCAAATTGTGGCTACTGTTTTTGAAAATGGAGAAACCAGTCGTACAAAATACCTGAATCATAGGCTTCATCCCAGCAAAGGTGACCGGTGTTGGAATACCTGGTAAACCTGACATTGCCACCTGCTTTGCCCAGGGCTTCCACCATTTTCTCAGACTCGGTTATCGGAACGGCCTTATCTTCTTCGCCATGAAACACCCATGTGGGCGTATTTCCAATTTTGTAGGCCTCTTCCGGGTTGCCACCGCCACAAAAAGGGGCTATTGCAGCAAATCTCCGGGGTTCAGATGAAGCCCATGACCATGTGCCATACCCACCCATACTGAGTCCGGTCAGATATATCCGGGAGATATCTACCTGATAGGCAGCAATGATATCATCAAGTAATGCGCTTAATTCACTGGTGGACCATCGCCTTACCTTATCGGATAGCTGTGGAGAAACAACTATAAAGGGAAAATTATGGTTGGTTGCCACATTTTTAGGTGGGCCATGCACGGTCACCAGCGCGATGCTGTCACCGCGTTCGCCCATACCATGAAGAAACAAAATGAGCGGCCATGTAACTGATTCATCCAACCTGTAATTTTCCGGAGTATAAACCAGGTATCCGGTCAGGGTTTCTGATTTAAATGAAATTTCTTTAGGCACCTGCTGGCTGTGGACAAAGTTTGAGGTGCAAAGCATTGCCGGAACGAACAGAATAAACAAACAATGGAATTTAGATTTTAATCTGAACATCATATCTGTTTCGACAATATTAATACTAAATCCAACAACACGGTTCTTCCATGAAGCCTAAACTTATTTCGGATAAACGGAGTCAATCAGTTCCCATAATTCCGTTTTAATCAGTACACGTAATTGATTTGTATTTTCAAATAGTTTATCAATGTCTTTTCCCTGGTGTACGATTGAAAACACTTCTTCCCATCCCTCCGGAGGTTCGAAAGATACTTTTTTCATATCCGCAAATCCATTTACGGTAAAATAGTTGAACTGCGCATCGTATCCACCGGGATAAAGCTGGCGGTAAACAGACCAGGTTGACTTTATTCCCTCTTTGATCAGCTTTTCATGTATGGGTTTCCAGATATTTTTTTCCAGTTCCAGATACGCATTGTCATTGCCCTGGCTTACTTTCATAAATGAAACATTCAGGTATTTTGGCAGGTGAATTATTTCCGTAATCAGCGGGGTATCATATATTTCAGTTCGGATCAGATCCCGGGCGTTGGTGGTTTTCTCCAGAAGTGCATCGTCAACTGTAGATGCTAGCTCCTCCGGGTAAGAATTATTAAGTTCAAACAAGGAGGGGAAAACGGTTACGGTCACGTATTCGTATTCACTTGCCGTACCCGTAAAATGTTTTCCAATGAGGTACCAGGCATAAATATCTCCCTTATCAAGCCTTGCCTGGTGTATGGATTTCCATACTTTTTCAATTTCGAGGTAATCAGCGGTGCTACCCTTTACCTTCATGTACTCGATTTTGGTAATCTGAGCGTACATGGCTGTGTTATAGGCTAATAACACAATAAACAAAAAACAAACAAAGGGGCCTTTTTGCAGGGCAGAAATTAAAGAGATGAGTGTTTTCATAAGTAAGGATTAAAATTCAGAAAGAAAAGGTAAGCAACCCGTAAATAATATGCAAGGAAACTGCATGTTCCTGTGCATTTGCATGTTACGGATGGATCAAAAGTTGAGATCTCAAAGGTAAAATGTGAAAGCCAATTAGCCAATTTTTTAATGGTTACACGAGCTTGTAATATCCTCACATCCGTCAGAGTCAATCAGAAATAGGAATCTGATATTCCATTAGCTAATATTTTGTATTTTTCTCTTAAATTGCCAATTGATGTCTACTTCAACCCGCCAACTCTCCGCCATCATGTTCACCGACATTGTCGGTTACACGGCCTTGATGGGCAAAGACTCAGCCAAGGCTCTGGAACTGGTCCGTATCAGCAAAGACATCCAGAAGCCGTTGGTAGAAAAGCACAATGGCAAGTGGCTCAAAGAGATGGGTGACGGTGCCATGGCCCAATTCAGTACTGCATTGGACGCAGTAAATTGTTCAATAGAAATTCAGAAAACTGCTAGGGCTGAGCTCGACGCAAAGTTACGAATAGGCATTCACCTTGGAGATGTAACGGTCGAAGAAGATGATGTTTATGGTGATGG
>JACZXH010000066.1 GCA_022571715.1 Bacteroidota bacterium
CAGGTCCTGTTGCCTCCTCACCACTCGTTCCCATAATGGTTAATATGCCGTCTTTTATACCCCAGCCTGATTCCGGAAAATCATCCAGTTTAGCTCCCCGCCATCCGTTTCCGGTCTTTCCATCCCACAGCAGTCGCCACCCATGCCGCTCTTCCCAGCTACTAAGTTGATTGATCAGGTAACTTAATTCAACTACTTCCGGATCAGATTTCCAGCGTCCGGCTTCAAGATTTTCTGTTTTTATCCTGATATCTCGCCATTTGATGGTTTTTCCTGCGTCTTGCGCATTATTGATACTGTGTACCTGCAATCCGATAAATCCGCTGGTCGTCAGATCATCCGTAAGCCGGGCACATTGCACTCCGTTTATCCACGTACTAATCGAAGAACCAATTGCTTCAATCCGGCAATGATTCCACCTTCCATTCATAAATGCTGCCTGCCCCTTAACGTTTCGTGACAGCGGATACAGCCAGCCTCTTCTGGCTTCATCATAAATGCCTCCACTGAATGCCCGTGAACTGGGATCGAGTTCAAACTGATAGCCGTGTACCCTGCCGCTGTTATAATCTTTTAGACTGTTGCTTCGGAACTGCACACCCGAGTTGAGGTCGGGATGCACCAGAACCTCAAATTCAAGTATAAAATCATCATAATCAGCTTCGGTACATAAAAAACTGTTTGGCGTTCCGGTTGTGGTGATCCCCATGATTTCTCCATTCTCCACCTTATAAACCGCATCGCCATTAAGCTGTTTCCAGCCTTTCAGGTCTTTACCATTGAATAAATAGGTCCATCCGTCGTCTTCCTGAAGGTGAGTATCATTACTTAACACTGAAAATGAACCAATTGCAAACAGGATAATAACAGCGACAAAGATTTTCAATTTTTTATGATTCATAACGACCGTAAGAATTATTCTTATTTTATGAATTTCAGCTTTCTGCAGTAGAAAATGTAATTTATAAAAAAAATGACTAAATAATTGATGCTATTTATCATTTAGATGATTGCTATTGGGTATCCCGGCATGAAAGTAGCGCTGAATAAACAGGTGGATGACCGGCACTGATTCCGGTACCTCTGTGAGTTGTTTCAAGACCAGCATAAAAGTCTGGAAAATTACGCCTGCTTACAAATAGTTTTCTGAAAGCACAATAGAGCACCAGGTTATGAGTTCATGCATAAAAGCTTGTAATGTTATTCCTCCCCTGCAGCCTGAATCTCCTTTGCTACACGCTGAACTTCATCAAGCACACGCAGCAGATTACTGCTCCAGATCATACCAATTTCTTCCTCAGTATAACCGCGTCGCACCAATTCAAGCGTCACATTGAACGTTTCGGATGCATCCTGCCAGCCTTCAATGCCGCCACCGCCGTCAAAATCCGAACTTATCCCTACGTGTCTGATGCCAATCAGGTTGACTATATAATCAATGTGATCTACAAAATCCGAAACATTCACAGGAGGTGCATCGGCATTTACTTCTTCAGCCATCCGGGGTTTTGCCAGCTCCTGTATTTCTCTGAATTTCTCAAGATATAGTTCACGGTCTGCTTCATCCAAACTGAATACTTCACGCCAGGGCAGCATCTCAAATTCGGATTCTGCTGCGATCGACTTGTACAGTTCATTTGCTTTTTCACGATGTTCATTGCTTTTTTCGATATTCAAATAGCTTCCTAACGCTACTGTTTGTACGACGCCTCCGTTTTCTTTCAGTATTCGTAGTTGTTCATCGTCCAGATTGCGGCTGTGATCACACAAAGCCCGTGCTGAGGAGTGTGAGGCGATCAAAGGTGCTTTTGATAATTCGATCATATCCATAAAAGCCTTTTTGGATGGATGCGATATATCCACCATCATCCCCCACTTATTCATTTCTTTTATTACTTCCCTGCCGGCTTCACTTAATCCGTTGTGTAGCCACACGCTGTCGCTTTCACCGGTGTTTGAATCACTCAACTGACTGTGTCCGTTATGTGCCAGCGACATGTACCTGCCGCCCAGTTCGTAGAATTTTTTTACATTGGAAATATCCGTTCCTACCGGATAACCGTTTTCAATACCGATCATGGCTGCCTTTTTACCTGAAGCAATAATGCGTCTTACATCATCAGACGTAAGGGCCAGTTCAATTTGATCAGGAGCTATTTCTTCGGTTAACCGGTGAATAGCTTCAAATTTATCCATTGCATTTTCATATGCTTTCCGGTAACCCTCCTCATTTAGCTCTCCCTGGCCGGTATAAACAATCAACCAGGATACGTCAAGTCCTCCTTTCTTCATCTTGGGCAGGTTCACCTGATTGTCAAGGTCCATCGTATAATTCTTTTCTTGTGTGAAATTACTTGTATTGATGTCATTATGTGTATCGAGCGTAATTACACGGTTGTGGATTTCATGTGCATACGTAACGAGCTCTTCCTCAGACATTTTCGTAACATCCACAGGTTCTTTTACATTGCATGACAGCAGACAAAAAAACAGGATGAAATAAATGGTGTGTAATAGTTTCATTTTATGTCGTGATTAGAATGAACAAATAGCATTTTGCCGGCAATATACATTATTTCATATATTTTTAATATGGTGAAATATTGCGCAACAACCTATCCTGGCCGATCACATAGGGCCAACCTGAACTGCGCTTGTTCTGTTTCCTTAATATTCCTAATTTTTACTGACAGGAAGTAGTTTTCTTAATAATTATGCGCAGATTTCTCTACCTTTTAATCTTTTTGGGATTGATTTCCTGCACATATAATTTCGACGTTTCGCTTCTTGTTGTAAACACACTGCCAGCAGGAGCTTATCAGAATTCCAACATCACGACGCCATTTGATATCAGAACAGAAAAACATTTGTATCTGTACGATAAAAAGGTGTTTCCTGCTGATGAAAATATTCGCAGGGTCATTACTGATTACAGAATGGAGCGAATCTAATCATTATCAGCAATGCAGCATGTTTGTTTACATTTCCGTGTTTTTGTAATTTTTTTTGCTTCCGATTAAACAAAATTATTTCACGGTACATCTTCAGGGAATTCACAATTTTCATAAAAAGAAGGATTTATTGAAAAAGGGAAACTTAATTTACCACATATACGTTTTAAAAAACATACGATCTGATTCGATGAATGCAGTTCAAAAAATATATAAAAAAGTAGTGTGCTGTTGTAAGCATATAACCATTAATTCGGGATAGGAGGATATGCTGTCACCATTAACTGTATATCAGAACCTGTCCCGAAGACAGGTTTTTTTGTTTGTTGTACACAATAAATATTGATATTTAAATGATACCAGCACATACAACCGGCTATTTTACTTCCCTCGAGGATATCTCTCGTCTGATCGGAAATACGCCTGTATTCGACTTCAGCAGGTTAAGTCCGAATCCTGAAGTTGCAATTCTTGCTAAAGTCGAGTGGCTGCAATTCGGCGGAAGTGTAAAGAGCAGGCCTGCGTATAATATTGTCCGCGAGGCTGTAATTGCAGGAAAACTTACACCGGGCAAAGCTATTCTCGATGCTTCCAGTGGCAACACCGCTATTTCATATGCTGCCATCGGGGCGTACGCCGGAATAAAAGTAGTAGTCGTTTTACCTGAAAATGTTTCAAAAATGCGTATTAACATCCTCAAAAGCATGGGGGCGGAAATTGTTTTCACCTCCCCTTTTGGAGGAACCGATGAAGCGCAGCACGAAGCGTACCGCATGTTTAAAAATAAGCCGGAAATGTATTTTTATGCAGACCAGTACAATAATCCGGATAACTGGAAAGTGCACTATGAATGCACCGGTTGGGAGGTCTGGCAGCAATCCAAAGGCCGTATAACCCATTTCATTACCGGTTTAGGCACTACCGGCAGTTTTACAGGGATTTCGAAAAAACTGAAGGAATTAAAATCCGGTGTTCGTTGCATAGCGCTTCAGCCTGATTCTGCCATGCATATTATGGAAGGCTGGAAGCACCTCGAAACAGCTAAGGTACCCGGTATTTTTGACCCGTTTATTGCAGATGAACAGCGAATTGTTGCTTCTGAAGAAGCGATAAAAATGCTGCTTTATGTTGCAAAACACGAAGGATTGCTACTTAGCCCCTCTGCAGCAGCCAATATAGCCGGTGCAGTGGAATTGGCGTCTCAACTGGATAAAGGAGTGATTGTAACATTACTGCCTGACAATGGGGATAAATATTCTGAATTGTTAAATGAAATATTATAAACTGAATGAAGAAACTGAAAATATATCCGCTTGTAATAGAAACAATCGAAAATCATGCCCTCGAAACCTATCCGGAAGAATGCTGTGGGTTTCTTTATGGAACGGAAGGTGATATTCGCGAAATATCACATGCCGGGAAAGCCACGAATATAAAATCTGAAAACAAACGGAAAAGATTTGAAATCGATCCGCTGGAATACCTGCAGGCAGAAAAATACGCGATGGCTAATAATCTGGAATTACTCGGTATATACCACTCGCATCCTGACCATCCGGCAGTGCCTTCAGAACATGATCTTAAACAAGCCGCAGGTTATTTTTCCTATATCATTGTTTCGGTTAGAAAAAATAAAATAAACAATATCCGAAGCTGGCAGCTAAACGATCAGCAGGAGTTTGAGGAAGAGGAAATACTGGATTTAATACATGTAAAAGTGAATTCCTAAATTTTAAAATAGTATTAAAATGTCAAAAATCATCATACCAACCCCATTACGTAAGTTTACCAACAACCAGACTACGCTTGAAACAAGCGCGGATACAGTGCTGGAGGTAATAAGAGAGCTTACAATCAAATATCCGGATTTGAAAAATCAGATCATTGACAAGCAGGGCGGCATCAGGAAGTATATCAGAATATATCTTGATGATACCGATATTAAAACGCTGGATCAGGAGAAAACAGAAGTAAGTGCTGGATCAGTCGTTAGCATCATACCCGCTATAGCCGGAGGAAATATTACGTAAATTTGTTTAATTATTTTTGTATATTAACATCATGGATTCGCAATTCTCCAAAGCAGAACTTGAACGATACAGCAGGCATCTGATTATTCCGGAATTCAATATCGAAGGTCAGCGCAAGTTGAAAGAAAGTAAGGTTCTGGTTGTCGGAGCAGGTGGATTAGGTAGTCCCTTGTTATTTTATCTGACAGCGGCAGGTGCCGGCACCATTGGTATCGTTGATTTTGATACTATTGAGGAATCAAATCTGCAACGACAGGTACTTTTTACCGTGGACGATATAGGTAAGTCAAAAGCAAAAACCGCAGCACAAAGGCTAAAACGCCTGAATCCGCATGTTGAGTTCCGCGTTTATGATACGCAGCTTACTTCTGATAATGCACTTGAAATCATTCGCGATTACGATGTGATTGCAGACGGAACCGATAATTTTCCCACGCGCTACCTGGTGAATGACGCATGCGTTATTCTCGGTAAAACCAACGTGTACGCTTCTATTTTCAGGTTCGAAGGGCAGGTTTCTGTGTTTAACCATCTCATGCCTGACGGAAGCCGGGGCCCAAATTACCGCGATCTCTTTCCGGAGCCACCACCACCCGGCCTGGTGCCAAGCTGTGCCGAAGGTGGGGTGCTAGGTGTGTTGCCAGGGATCATCGGTTCCCTTCAGGCCAATGAGGTTATAAAAATTATAACAGGTGTTGGTGAACCGCTTGCAGGCAGGCTTTTTTTATTTGATGCATTCAGTTTTGAAACACGCACTGTAAAAGTAGCTAAAGATCCGGATACAAAAGAAATTACTAAATTGATTGATTACATTGAATTTTGTGGATTAAATAATTCATCACAAAAAACAGAAGAAAACATGGTAAAAGAAATAACGGTACAGGAACTGGCTTCCCTTAAAGAAAACGGAAGTGATTATCAGTTAATTGATGTCAGGGAACCTTACGAACGTAAGATTGCAAGTATTGAAGGCGAACTTGTACCTCTGGCACAGATCATGTCCTTTGCAGATAATATCGCACGTGATAAAAAGGTAATCATTTATTGCCGTAGCGGCAGTCGCAGTGCACAAGCGGTTATACAGCTTGAAAAACAAAATGGATTTGATAATCTCTATAATCTTAAAGGGGGGATCCTGGCCTGGGCTAAAGAAATTGACCCTACCGTGGCAAAATATTGATTGAATCCCGGGATAGTGCTATATATAATAATATTAACCGAGAAGTAAGTTAAAGATCCTTCCTGTCCGCCGTTGCTATAGCCTTCACAAGGCAGGCGGGCACATTCGTTCAGGATGACGGGTCACATCGACAGGTTTTTACTGGCCGTTGCAAGGGGCACTCCCTCGATTTATGCTCCATTGCTATGGATACCAGACCACTGGTTTTACAGCAGTACGATTGTATTGTTATTATTAAGTAATGCACCCTCTAATCATTATTAAACGTCATCCTGAGCTCCGATCCTTCGGAGTGAAGGATATGTTAAAAATTTGCCAGGTTGAAGAATGACGAGGATCTTTCCAATCGGGATTAACTGAATTTATCAAATCATTCTTCCAATCCATGCTCTTACCTTTGATTTATTTCTCATATTCAATCCTTTAGATGTATTATTTTGATAAAATTCCTTACCTTCATCTCCTTATGCCGGTATTAAAATTTACACGTAACCTAGAGCGTTTTTATCCGGGTTTAGAACCTGTTGAGTCTTCAAAAACCAGTCTTCAGGAGTTAATCAATGAGGCCAACGATAAATTTCCGGGTATAAAAGACTACATTCTTGACGAACATAGCCGGTTAAGGAAGCATGTTCAGATATTTATAGGCAACCGAATGATACATGACCGGAATCGTTTACCGGACAATTTAAACCCTGACGACGAAGTATATATCATGCAGGCACTTTCCGGCGGCTGACAGAAAATTGATTTCATCATAAATCGTCGCTATGAAAAACAAAAAAAGAATGATACTAGGTACACGAAAAGGATTGGTCGTGTTTGAACAAGACAGAAATGGCAATTGGGCGGTGTCAGGCCTGCATTTTATTGGCGAGACGGTTTCTATGGCATACGTGGATGTACGGAACGATACATGGTGGGCAGCACAGGAGCATGGACACTGGGGGTGCAAACTTCACCGATCGGTTGACGAAGGTGCGACATGGGAAGAAGTTGAAGCACCAAAATATCCTGAAGGTTCGGAAGTAAAAGATGGTGAACCAGCGTCCTTAAAATATATATGGGCATTTGCGCATGGTGGCAATGATCATCCGGACAAGTTATTTATTGGTACTGAACCCGGAGGGTTGTTCGTTTCCAATAACAATGGAGATACATTCGAACATATTGAAGGTTTATGGAATCACCCAGCAGAAAAGATCAGTGGTTCGGAGGTGGCAGGGATTATGCAGGAATTCATTCAATAATTGTGGATCCCGACGACTCCGATCACATTTATACAGGTATAAGTGTTGCCGGGTTATTTGAATCAAAAGACTGCGGAAATACATGGAACCCTATGAATAAAGGACTGAAAGCAGACTTTTTACCGGATCCTCATGCTGAAATTGGACATGACCCGCATTTGTTGGTATCTGCCCCTTCTGATAAAACTATTATGTGGCAACAAAATCACTGTGGAGTATTTATAAGCCGTGATGCGTGCTTGAACTGGCAGGATGTTTCGGAAGAAACCGGACCAGTAGGATTTGAGTTTGCGATTGCAGTGGACGAAAATGACGCCGAAACGGCATGGGTGGTTCCCGGTGTTAGTGACCAGTCGCGAATAGCTGTTAATAAAGCCCTTTGCGTTAGCCGTACAACAGATGGAGGAAGAACATGGCAATCACTACGAAACGGATTGCCACAAACCAATGTCTTCGACATTACTTACCGCCACGCGTTGGATATTACTGGTGATACACTGGCTTTTGGTACTACTACTGGAAACTTATACCTGTCTGGTAACCGTGGGGATAGCTGGAAATTGTTAAGTAATAATCTTCCAATGATTTATTCCTTGTATTTTATTGATTGATCGGTGTAAAATGAAAAAACCGTTAGATAATCACCTCATATCCAGCTTGGCTACGTGGTCTGCAAGCATACGCCATAGATTTTTCTCCAAAATATCACCCATATTTTTACAATTTGTAAACTCATCGGTATCATGAAATTTGTTGAGATCTTCCTTTAGTTGGGCCACTTTTTTTGAGGTTGAAAGGATTTGTGACTTCATTGCCGTAATCAGATCCACAAAACGCCCGCGGTTCATATTGAGTCGTCTGGCAATAAGCGTGCGTTCCTCAAACTGATATTGCCGGGTAGTTTCTACCGTCATAAATTCCATTCCAAGTTTTACGATCGGATTGTTTTCTTTAAAATACTGAGGAAGGTAAACATTCTTTCTTCCTTCATAGGATTGCTGATCGAAGTCAATGGCTTTAATCCGGTATTGTTCATCTTCGAAGTCCGGTGTTACATCAATCACATAATTGTATGAGCGCATGTCGCCGAGTAACCGTACAAAGCATCGTTCATTGAACTTTATAAATTCTTTTGCAAAACGTACCTTGTTAAAATTTTTACTGAAAATATACTCTTTATAAAAGGCGTCTCCGGGAATGCCGGCAATATGTTCTTCCACCAGTGTATCCTGGTGCACAAGGTAAGAGATGAAGTTAGGTGAAAGCAAATGCTCCAGCTCCAGTCCGTAAACACGAGAAGCATCGGCCTTTTTGATGTACATGTAATCATAGTTGTCGTTGAGCATGTTCACAATTTTGATCCGGAAAGGTTTTGAGTTTGCAAAATGACAATAATCAATGCGCTCAGTCTGCAGGTGCTTGATGATTTCCATGTCCCCTTCCGTTTTCAGTAATGAATAGAGCATTGTGAGCTGTTTTTTCAGGTCACTGCTTTCACTGTCATGGTACATCAGGGTGTCCCACAAGGTGCTGTTGCCAAATTTATCATACAGAGGGTACGATTCATGATAACCAAGCAGGTCTTTATATGCAATCGGCAGTTTCTGACTGCGATCGTACTTTATGAGATATTCACGCAGTGTCTGGTTGATGGGTATAAAGGGCTTTTTTTTAGAGATTTTCATGCCTGGTATGCAAATTGAATATACTAATTTATATTTGGGGATATTTTAAGAAAATGTCAAAAAAAATATTCGTCATTCTTGCCAGGATCAATAAAATAATACTGCCAAGATACAGTAATAGAAACCTTAATGCCCTTTCGGGTTTGGATAAAATCATAATAGGATACCGGTACTGGGTAACTAAAAACGCATTATGATCTGTAGTAAATATTTGAAATTTCGTGCCAAAATATTTTTCACATTTTCAGGATTTATGTAAAATTTGCTTATAATTTTCTATTTTCATTACCGCATTGTCCAATCAAATTTGCGACTTAGATGCGATTTTCTTTTCTCGTTAATTCTTTATTATAGTGAAAAAACGGATTTTATATGTTCCGTTGTTTGTGCTGGCTATACTGATTGTTTTCATTTCGTTGAAATTTAGCGGCAGCAAAACAGATACTGCAGATATTATTGTAGAAGCCAAACAGGAGGAATTTCGTATTGAGGTAACCACTACGGGTGAACTAGAGGCAAAAAAATCTGTTAACATTCCGGGCCCAACCGGCCTGCAGCGGGCAAGCATCTGGAGAGTGAACATTGACCATATTGTTGACGAAGGGACTGTAGTTAACAAAGGAGAGTACGTTGCCAGTCTGGATAAGTCTGAATTGAATGATAAAATCTTGAATGAAAACAATGAACTTCAGCTTAATCTTTCGAAATACACCCAAACCAGACTGGATACTGCCCTCGAACTCCGTAAAGCACGTGATGAGATGATAAACCTGGATTTTGAAGTGCAGGAAAAGGAAATCATTCTCGAACAATCTCAGTTTGAACCACCTGCAACGATTAAGAACAACGAAATTCAGCTTGCTAAAGCCAAGCGTGCGTATAAACAAGCTGTAGAAAGCTATATTCTCAAAACGGACAAGGCTACTGCACAAATGCAGGAAGCTGCAACCCAAGTAAGTAAAAAACGTTTGAAACTTGATTTTCTGAATAAGCTTCTGGTAGAATTTACGATCTTGGCTCCTGAACCCGGGATGGTCATTTATAAACGTAGCTGGAACGGTACGAAAATTGCGACCGGTTCAACTATTCAACCATGGGATCCGGTAGTGGCAACCCTCCCCGACCTAACTACCATGGTGTCAAAAACATACATCAATGAAGTAGATATAAGCAGCGTCAAAAACGGTCTTGATGTACAAATCACATTGGATGCTTTTCCAGACAAAAGGCTCACAGGCAAAGTCATTGATGTGGCAAATGTAGGAGAACAAAATCCCAACTCGGATGCAAAGGTGTTTCAGGTTCTGATCGAAATTTATGAATCAGACACGACCCTGAGACCAGGCATGACAACAGGTAATACCATTATCACGGACGTGATACCAGACGCTATTTTTATTCCTGTTGAATGTCTGCACAGCCAGGGAGATACATTGCTGTATGTGATAATTGAAAGTGGCCTTAGTATTACTAAACAAGAGGTACTGGCCGGTAAATCAGATTCTGACTATGTGGTTATACTAAGTGGTGTGAAAGAAAATGACAGAGTTTTTCTCTCGGATCCGGAAGGAATTGAGAAGAAACCCGTAATTCTATTGCCAGCCAAACTTACTTCAAATCAGTAAATTAAATTCATATACGCATGCGGCAGTTGTTGGTAGCTAATTTCTACATTGCTCTGGAAGCTGTTTTTTCGCACAAACTAAGGTCATCTCTGACAGCTTTGGGTATCATTTTTGGAGTAGCTGCAGTCATAGCCATGATGGCTATTGGAGCCGGTGCACAAAAAGAAATCCTTGATCAGATGAAGCTGGTTGGGGTAAATAATATAGTAATTAAACCCATTGTAGAGCAAAAAGAAGAACAATTGGAAATGGAAGCCGGACAGAGCGGGAAAGAAAAAAAAATGTCTCCTGGTCTTACCCTGGCTGACGCATTGAGTATTTTATCTATTATTCCTTCAGTAAATATGGTAAGCCCTGAAATAGAAATTGATACCCATATTATTAAAGATGCTGTCAGACGTTCTGCCAAACTGGTCGGAGTAAATAATAGTTATTTCAGTATATCGGCTTTCGAAATGGAAGAAGGAGATTTTTTCAACAGCGAGCAAATGAAAAATGGCAAAGCTGTTTGCATTATCGGAAAAGGAATAAAATCTCGATTTTTCAGCAAGGAAAACCCGCTTGGGAAAATGTTGAAAGTGGGAAATAACTGGCTTAAAGTGATCGGCGTGTTGAAAGGACGCTTTATAGAAGCAAGAAGTATAGAAAATCTCGGCATACGAGACTACAACATGGATGTGTATACCCCGCTGAATACAGTATTGCTGCGCTATAGAAACCGGGCCCTCATTACAGAAGCAGCAATAAAAAGAAACAGACAAGGGCGCAATAAAGATCAGAATCAAAATTACCATCAGCTTGACAGGCTGGTCATACAGGTAGACCGTTCGGAGTCTGTCGAACCAGTAGTTCAAGTGATAAATAAAATGTTGAAACGCAAGCACCGTCAGACCATTGATTATGAAATAACCATTCCCGAACTTTTACTGAAGCAACAACAACGAACTAAAAGTATTTTCAACTTTGTATTGGGGGCAATTGCAGGTATTTCACTACTGGTAGGTGGCATCGGTATTATGAATATTATGCTTGCGTCAGTGCTGGAGAGAATAAAAGAAATCGGACTTCGACAATCAATCGGAGCTACACGCAGAGACATAGTTACCCAATTTATGATTGAAGCAGTGATGATCAGTGTTAGTGGTGGCATTACCGGAATTGTATTGGGGATTATAATAGGATATGCTGTTTCCACACTGGCGGGTATTCCTACTATTATCTCGTTTAGTTCAATCGTGATTTCCTTTGGTGTTGCGGCGTCTGTAGGAATTATTTTTGGAATCACACCTGCAAAAAGAGCTTCCGAGCAGGATCCTATCACTTCCTTGAGATACGAATAATATCACACTGATTTAAAATATTCTGCGTTCTCCGTATTACAATAATGAATTGAATACTTTCTTTAACTAAGATTTTATAAAATACTAATAACCTGCATATTATAATATTTAATATTGACATATCACACTGGTTGCTACCATAGTACGATGATCTAAATGGCAACAATAATTCACATTAATTTAACAGTCTGACGGCTTAAATTTCAACCAATTACGGTACCAGGCGATTGCAAACCGAAGTGGCCTAATACCTTGTTGCATCTTACGATGTTACTCTGTTATATTGGATTTATTGTGTTTCCTGTTCTGCGAACAATGCTGATCCATAATACTCCACAAAGAATTTCATGCTGTGTTAAACTTTTTTACAATCAAATTAAAGCTTAACTTTCGAACGATTTTAAACATAAAAGGCCTCGAATGGATCAGAATCAGGCACATTATCCAACTATCAGAGAAATAGAAATTCCTGTAAAATTCTATTCATTTGATTCCAGCACACCGTTTGTCCATTGTGTAGAATGCGATCTGGATTTATTGCACACATTTACTCCGTACTTTATTGAAAAGGCGTATCGCCGCTACCAAGGGTATGAGGCAACGGATGTGATCTATGAATTTGCCATGTGCATGCAGTGTGCAGAAAATATGCGTAACGAACTGTCTCCGGAATCGCGCGAACGGATGATGGAGCACATGATGACAAAAATGGACGCATTTCAGCGATCTGAAACCCTGAAAGCATACGATCCGGTTGCCGATTCCGACCGATGGCTGTCGGAATGTATCCTGACACACGAGCCCATCGAAAAGCAAGAAGAATATGTAATATATGGAATGTTTAAAGGAGATAAAATGCTGGTTGCTGATTTTCCATACGCTATCGGAACCAATGCAATGGATGAAATCACCGAACTTCTCTCTGCTAAGACACTAGGTGAAATTGATGATTTTATGGGCAAACACTTCACAGGCCCGCCCGAAGTAAACGAGCTTATTGGTCCCCGGCGGCCGGTATTTTTTTAATCTGCACGTAATTGTACAATCTATTCCTTTTCGTCTTAATGATACGAATAAACCTATTGCCAGCATAAAATAATAGGTAGAACTAGAAATTGAACCCGGAATACATCTGGTAAATGGTCCGAAAACAGTTTGTATTTGAATTACTCTACATGAGAGTAAACCCGGCTTGTAGATAGGAAAATTAATTTTGCCTTCTTCTTTATTGCATACTCCAGGGTATTTATTGTGCCCATGAGGTTGGTGTCGATCGTGTAACGGGTAGATTCAATAATTCCACTAAGTACGGCAGGCTCTGCGGCAGCATCAATAATCAAATCGGGATCAGGAAGGGCTTCGAAATCCGCAGGAATTCGGATATCTCCATGTATGAAGGATATTTTTGCTTTGTTAAGCCTGGGCAGATTCAGTTCACTTCCTCTCCTTTTAAGATTGTCAAGTGCGAATATCATGTACCTGGGGTGTTTATGTTTTAAGTATATGGCAAGATTGGACCCAACAAAACCACATCCACCCGTAATCAATATTCTCATAAATTAGAATAACAAATTAAGAAGTTTCGAAAATAAAACTTCCGACTTCAATATCAAAACCATTAATTGATCTCAATCTCCAAATGATATGCCTATTCCACGTGCAGAATTCACCATTGTGCCATTGGTCTTTACAAAGTTGTAGGCAGTTACCGCTTCCTTCAACGGCGCCGTGCATATATCGTTGTTTCTGTACGTAACCATTTTGCCATACTCCCTGTTAAGTACCATTTCAAATGCCTTTACACCAAACAATGTTGCAAGCACCCTGTCAAATGCAATCGGAGTCCCTCCTCGTTGAACATGACCCAGTACCGTTTCCCTTATGTCGGCTTTACATCCTGCGTTTTTCATTTCAGCCGAAAGTCGGTAGGCAATACCGCCCAGACGAACATGTTCTGAACCAACTTCTTGGTTTTCGGTACTTACGGCCAACCCATTTACAGGACGTGCGCCCTCTGCCACCACAATATTGGCAAACCCCCTGCCTTTGGTATAACGTTTATTTATACGGTTCACAACTTTATTAATGTCATATGGTATCTCTGGAATGAGGCATACTTCGGCACCCCCGGCTATTGAAGTATGAAGTGCAATCCAGCCTGCATCACGGCCCATAACCTCTAGTATCAGTACTCGATGATGGCTTTCTGCAGTGGTTACAAGCTTGTCAAATGCATCCGTTGCAATTTGTACAGCCGTACGGAATCCGAATGTGTAATCTGTAGCAGATAGATCATTGTCGATTGTTTTGGGAACCCCTATTATATTTAGTCCTTTTTCATAAAGATCTTGTGATATTCGTTGTGAACCGTCGCCCCCGATACTGATTACCGCCTCCACCCCCAGATCACGTATGCGGCTGATCAACTCATCCGACCTGTCTTTTATTTTCCAGTTACCATCGTCATCCCTGTAAGGAAAGTCAAACGGATTACCTTTGTTTGTAGTACGTAATATGGTGCCTCCTTTTACATGTATGCCTGCAATAGCTTTGTTGTTCAATTTCTTTATTTCCATCGGATCTTTAAGAACGCCATTAAATGCCACCATGCTGCCAAGAATAGACCAATTGGCTTCTTTCCTGGACCTTTTTACAATCGCGCGGATTACCGCATTTAATCCCGGGCAATCTCCGCCACCGGTAACAACTAATATTTTACGCTTTTTTGTCATGTCTTGAGTCATCTTATGTATAAAAGGAGCAAAAATTACATCTCAAATTTTGTTAAAATTATCTGATTAAAAAAGAACGATTGTCAGGAAATAATCAAAATTTTGTATGTCATCTTGATTTTGTTTTTATTCACCAGTTGCAGGCTTTTCTACACCAGTTTCTTCTGGTGACCCGGAGCCCGAATTCAAGTTCCACCGATCATGATAACCCAATCGGCAGCTTTGGCTGAGGATTTGAATGACTTGAATTGTCCGTTTACCTGATCGTATTTTATTTAAATGTCAACCCATTAACCGATATAATGATTCTTCAGGATGAAAATACAAAGCAAACCATGAACTTCCACATCTCGTTTGTAAATACTGAAAACAATTTTTTGATTTAATGCATATTAACTAATTTCAATTTCTATTTTTACAAATTAACCTCAAATTTCACTCAAATGAAATATTATATCTCGCTGCTGTCTATTTCTGCTCTTACCTGTATTTCAATATATTCCATCGGGCAAATACCCACTAAAGAAGCGCAGATTACCACGGCTGTCCTTGCTGCCCCTGATAATATGCAAAAAGACGCAACTGTTCTCGGCTACGATCCGGAGGGAAAACTTGTAACTCTAAAAAAAGGATCCAATGACATGATCTGCCTTGCCGATGATCCGGATAAGAATGGTTTCAACGTAGCTTGTTATCAGAAAGAGCTTGAACCGTTTATGGCCAGGGGTCGTGAACTGAGAGCGGAAGGAAAATCCCGGGGAGAGATATTTGAAATTCGCGGTGAAGAAATAAAATCAGGCCTGTTGACTATTCCCACAGGCGCTACCCTAAATATTTTTTATGCCACAGAAGAGCAATACGACAAGGAAGCGGGCAAAGTGGAAGGCGGCAACAAACGCTATGTAGTATATTTACCCTATGCAACCGCCGAAACTACAGGCCTGCCCCTGAAACCGGAAATGTCCGGCGGCCCCTGGCTGATGGAGCCCGGTACACACAGGGCGCATATTATGATCACGCCGGAGTTAAAAGATAATTGACAGTAATAATCCTTTTCTGGTCGCACGACAGCCCTATGACCAATCACCTTTCACATCTCTTTTTTTGCCTGTGCTGTCAAAAAATTAAAAATATCTCTTATTCCATTTATATGATTTGATCTAAATAATCCACGTTAAGGAGATTCCCTTGTTTTGGGTTTGATCATAAGCCGAAACGACTGATCATAGGTAAAATAACTCAAAGACCAGTTTATAAAGACGAATAACCGGTTTTTCTTGCCCACCAGAGACATTAAATGGACAAACAGCCACAATATCCAGGCCCAGAATCCGCTAAAACTACCAAATGGAAGGTCAGCTACTGCCCGGTTTCTACCAACAGTTGCCAGTGATCCCTTTTCAGCATATCTGAACGGTATAAGTGGCCGGGACCGCTGCAATCGCTTTAAATTTTTACTCAATTGTAAACCTTGCTGGATAGCGGGCTGTGCCACCTGCGGATGACCGGCAGGATATTTTTCCGAAATCATTATTGCAATATCGCCTATTGCGAAAATATTTGTTGTTCCCTGTACTTTATTAATTTCATCCACCACGATGCGTCCGCCTTTGCCATACGTATCTGAAGCCAAACCCTTTACTTCGCAAGCCTTAATGCCGGCTGCCCATAGCAGTATTTCAGACCTTACTGAAGTACCATCGTCGAGCAAAACAATGTTGCCATCATACTCTTTTACGATCGTTTTCAGCCTGACCTTAACACCCATATTTTCAAGAAATAATTTTGATCGTTCAGATGCTTTTAGTGACATGTCCCCCAAAAGCCTGTTTGCACCCTCCATCAGATAAATTTCCATTTTATTAAAATCAAGCTCAGGATAATCTTTTGGTAAAATAAATTTCCGCATTTCAGCAATGGCGCCTGCAAGTTCAACTCCGGTTGGACCTCCTCCTACTATTACGATATTCATTAATGCTATTTCCTCTTCTGTATCAGCACTCAGCGCTTTTTCAAAGTTTTCCAGAATGCTATTTCTTATGTAAATCGCATCTGACACCGCTTTCATCGAAAGGGCATATTTTTCAATATTGCGATTGCCAAAATAGTTTGGCTTCACACCGGTAGCTAAAACAAGATAATCATATTGAATACTGCCAATGGACGTCAGTATGCAATTCATATCCTGATCAACTGCCAAAAACTTAGCTACCCTGAAATGAATATGTTTTTTATTCTGAAATATTTTCCGCAGTGGAAATGCAATGGCAGCTGGCTCCAGGCCAGAAGTGGCCACCTGATACAACAGTGGTTGAAACTGGTGATAATTATTTTTATCGATCAGTATAACCTGAAAATTTCGTGATGAGAGTGACCTTGCCAGTCGAAGACCTGCAAAGCCGACACCCACGATAACTACGCGTTTTTTAGAAGTATCCGGAATTCTGGCAATGGAGGTCATTTCCAGATATCTTTTAATTGATGTTTCAATTCGTTATCACAATTGTTTCACATGTAACAGAACTACCTGATATCAAGTTTCAAGTTCATTTATCTTCAAAGCATTATCTGTATATGCCAGGAGAATGTGAGCCTGTATATTTCCCAACTTAAGCCCTATCCGGAAAGCAGCGCAGTTGCCGGCAAGTATTTCCATGGCAATGCGAAGAAATTCCAAAATCCTGAGACAATATAAGGGAATTGAAACTAAAATTGTTCAAAGAAATCCATTCCCGGATATAATATTTTTTCTTTTTATGAAATAAGTAGAAATTAAAAATACAACCAGTGAAATGTGGTGCCAAACTTATTGATCTCTACTGCAGGCATTGGAAATTTAAATGTATTAAAAAATCGAAGGAGGAATTTCACTCCCTTTTTACGTGTATGAAATAATGCCACCAGATCAATGTCAGGAGACAGATAAAACTGCCTGTATTTTTCGTGATAAGGCAGATGTGAAGGGTTTTCAAACTCTTTGAGCATGCCATTTGCACCGTATCCAAAGGCGAAACTCAACCATTTCGGTACATTTGATTGTTTGAAAAACATTTTCAGATTCAGGCTTGCCCAGTAGGTCTGACCGTTATAATCAGTAAAGATGCGTGTAACCTGATTATTATTTTCAAAACCGGGTTTTATATCCGCAATTGGATCGCGTGAATAAGAAAATTTTAATATGATACGCTGATCATTCCAGAGGGCCTGTTGCGCGGTAAACACCGCAATACCTGCTGTATTTGCTATCATATCGCCCCAGGAAAAACCATATCCTTCATAAATACCGTCCAATACTTCAATGGTAGTCTGAAATACGGTGGTTGTAATACCGCTATATATTAATGAATGTTTTTTGCTGTAATTGTAAGACCTGAATATTCGAAAGGAAATATCATTAACGTGATATGACACAAATACATGGGCAACTTTATCGACCTGTAACCAGCCCGCATTGTCATTATAAAAGTGAAATGGAACGCGTTGATGATCAGCATACCATATCTGCGTTAAGTAATATGTTCCTGTAGCATATACTGCACTTTGAATTATTATCGGAGTATAAAGATGTTTTGCTTGTACTGAATCAGTCTGACCATCAGCCATTTCAGTGTTCATTAAAATCAGTATGAAAACAAATTTATTCACCGGTTATTAATTGCTATATAAATATATCTTCGATAACGATAACATGTATTGATTTTATGTATTAATACACGCAGATTCAGAGCAGACTGGAATATCCGTTTTGAATCCTGATGTAACGCAATGTTCAGATGTTTTTATAAAAACAAATGCAAACACCATAATTATTTTATGACAGAATATTGCAGACGAATAGCATTTCCGTATTTGGAAATAATTTTCGATTATAATAACTCTTCACGTTGGATATAGCCATCGATAGTTAACCATTATGCTGATACCGGCATAAAATCAGCACAGGCTGGTATATTTGCCGGATATTTTGTTTATGAAATTTACGTCCAATTTAGCCAATTCAAAAACACTTTGGAACCTTACAGCAGGTTTTGGACTACTTGTTTACACAGTGGGTTTGTACATTACCATTATGGAACCTGACGCAGCCACGTACGCCATCATACCGATGGAGATGCTGCAGCGGAACAACTTTATCGAATTGTTTTCACGTGGTGTGGATTGGCTTGACAAGCCACACTTTCAGTTCTGGGTCACGGCCCTTTCATACAAAATTTTCGGAATTAATAACCTGGGGTACAAAATACCGGCGATTTTGTTTGTGCTACTGAGTGTTCGGTACACCTATCTTTTTGGCAGGCGATATTACACTTCGAAAACCGGATATATTGCAGCTTTGATGCTGATCACAGCCCTGCACCTGATCCTCTCCGTCAATGATGTGCGTGCTGAGCCGTATCTGCTTGGATTGACCATTTACTCACTTTACTATCTGACTGTTTATCTGGAAGAAAAAAAATGGAGTCAGTTACTGTCGGGTTGCCTGGGACTTGCTTGCCTGATGATGACCAAGGGGCTGTTTACCATTATACCGGTAGTATCTGCAATTTTTTTCAGCCTGGTTTATCAAAAGAACTGGGAAGAGCTCTTCAGCTGGAAATGGGTTGCAGCAGCAATAGCTTCGTTACTGTTTATTACGCCGGTTTTATACGGCTACTTCTACCAGTTTGATTTGCATCCTGAAAAAGTTGTTTATGGACAAACGGATGTTTCAGGTATTAAATTTTTTTTCTGGGACAGCCAGTGGGGACGGTTTGTGAATACAGGCCCGATAAAGGGAAAAGGCAGTCTGTTTTTCTATTTGCATACGTTGCTCTGGGCTTTTGCACCATGGGCCTTTCTTGCCTATTTTGCTTTATATGACAAAACCAAAAGGCTCATAAAAAGAACGGAAACAGGCGAAAACTATACCTATTTCGGATTTATAGTGCTTGCATTCATCCTGTCATTCTCACGCTTTCAGCTTCCGCATTATATAGTGCCCTTGTTTCCGTTATTAGCCATAATTACGGCGAATACCTTACTGAGATTTGCCCGGAACCACAGATTTCTTAAAATTTTCTCAAGTATACAGCTCTTTACTACTATAGCCATTTTTACAACTGCTTCAGTGCTGAACTACTATTTTCTGAGAAAGCTGCCATATACCGATACAATGATAATTGCAATCATGGTACTTATACTTTGTGTCGTCATTTATAAGAGCTCTATTGGTAGAATCAAACAAATTTTATTTCCTCCGGCTTTAGCTGTTTTACTCGTCATGTATTTTATGAATCGTGATTTCTATCCGGAACTGATGACATACCAGTCGGAAAGCGAAGTAGCCTTTTATATGAATGAAAATAACCTGCCCTCAGATAAATTGATTTATCTCGACCGTAACACATGGGTAACTGAATTCTATTTAAAACGGGTGATCCCCGTCCAGAACAGAGCGGGGTTTGATCTATCAAAAGTGTCTGGAAAATATGTGTTTTGTGATGATAACGGACTTGAAACGCTGAAAATTAATGGTGTTTCATATGAGATACTTAAAACATTCAGAGATTTTCATGTAACCACCATGACGAGTACATTTATAAATAAATCCACGCGAAATCATACCCTGATAAATATGTATCTTGTTAAAGTTCCGGAAACATTTTAAATCTGTTTACAAGGTGATTCCGCATTATTTCTAAAGGAAGCCCTTAATGCAAGCACGCCAAAATATAATGGCATGCACACCCTTACATCTTAATATGCAGAAAGAAATTTATCAATTTTTTCAAACACAATCTCCGGTTGTATGCCGGTGATACATGGCCGTGTTACGCAAGTGGTTTTGCGGTGATTGGCGGCACTGACGCAGGGCGAACAGGGCAACCCCAGGTAAATGGCTTCTGCGTTTCCCATGGGTAAATACAGAGTCGGCGTTTCCGGTCCAAACAACACAAACACTTTCAGATCGGTAACAGCGGCAAAATGCGCTGGGCCAGAGTCGTTGGTAAGCATGAGTTGTGAGATACTGTAGAGAGGAACCAACTCCTCAAATTCAAATACACCGGCTGAATTCACAAACCGTTTATTTTCGGCCAAATCAACAACGTTTTGTACAAACTCCCGCTCTTCAGGAGATCCGGTGGCGATCAGCAAAACATTCGGATAAAACTCCAGGATCTTACGCGACACCCAAGCAAAGTATTCGGGAAGCCAGCGACGCTGCGGTAACAGGTCCGAAGCATTTGCATTGATCAAAATGAGCTTTTCATCACGCCACGGTGGATACAGTGTCCTGATTTTTACTTTTACCGCATCTGTTTCTTTCTTGGTGATTTCAGCTTTTGCAAGCTTCAGATCAGCCGGATCAACGGGAGTAGTAGGATATGGCGTATCATTCAGCCCCAGTGCGGTTTGAACCAATGACATAAAATTGACTGACATATGCACGTGCGGATTGTAGCGTACAGGATAGTTGATAATGGTGCCACGGTACAATCCTTCATCGTGAAGATTAGTAAACCCTACCCGGGCCGTGGCGCCACTAAATGCACATAATATGGCTGTGAATCTTGAAAACAACTCCAGATCGATTACAGTAGTGATCCTGTTTTTTCTGCACCATACTATAAACTTAAAAACATCAACTGCCATGTGAATCAGATTATCCGAACGCATGGTAAATATGTTTTTTTGCACAACTGTATTCAGGAAATTCAGGCTTTTATAATTACTTCTGAATATGGCAAAATAGACGTCCGCCTCAACTTCTTTTATCAACTTTCGCATGGCAGGATCAACGATGATTGCGCTTCCCATCTCAGAAAGTTCAATAAATAACGTGCGGGACGGATCCGGTAATTTCCTTCGCTGGAAAAGAAGTATTTTTTTAAGCCAGAGCAATACGGATATTACCATAGTGATGGGTATCCCTGCCCACCTGTCAATTTTCCGCATGCTGTCAATGTTTATCACCGGATATCCGGGTAAAATGAAATGCGAAGTTAATTA
>JACZXH010000006.1 GCA_022571715.1 Bacteroidota bacterium
GCCCGCCCTTGAATACCCATACATCGCCTGTAATATCAGTAGGGTAGGCAAAGTACAGAAATGCCCTTGCTGTAAGCGCCACATTCAGAATATTCATACCGGTACCCCCGAAAACTTCTTTACCTATAACTACCGCAAAGGCGGTAGCCATAGCCACCTGCCACAAAGGAATATCCGGAGGCATCACGAGGGGAATCAACATACCCGTAACGAGGAAACCTTCATTGATCGGATGCCTTCTTATGGTTGCTATTGTAAACTCAATCCCGAGGCCAACCACATAGGACACAATAACAATGGGTAAAACCAACTTTGCACCAAGCCACATCTTTGTCCAGAACTCCGCAGTTTCGCCGATAGCGAGAAAATGCTGGTGACCTACATTCCACATGCCGAATAACAATGCAGGTATCATAGAGATCACTACCGTACTCATCAAGCGTTTCATATCCATCGCATCCCGGATCTGCGTTCCTGATTTAGGGGTAGTTTCGTTGGCTGTAAAAAGGAATGTTTCGTTTGCCTCAAAAATGAAATAAAACCTTTCGTACTTTCCTCCTTTTTCAAAAAGCGGTTTAATCGCGTCTAATTTCTTCCTGATAAAATTCATTCAGTACTATTGGTTAACCGTGAATCATTAAATCAATTCCTTCCCTTACAATGGCCTGCACATCATGCTTCGAAACGTCAATAAATTCACATAATGCCAGGTCTTCTTCAATTACCTCAAATATGCCTAACGCTTCCATCTCATCATAATCCTGTGCCAGAATGGCTTTAAGCAAATAAGTAGGATAAATATCCATTGGGGTAACCTTCTCAAAAGAACCTGTTACAACGAAGGCACGTGGCCCTCCTTGCAGGTTAGTATCAATCGTGTACTCTTTCTTATGATTTAAAAATGAAAATAAACCCAGTCCCCTGTAAAAACTTAGTTTTTTCGTTGAAGGCATAATCCATCCGAACATCTCATAATGATCTCCTTCCGGAATTACTGTTATCTGATGATGATAAAATCCGAGATGGCCGTCTTTATCAATCTTTTCGCCCGTAAGCACATTGCCACTAATAATCCGTACATGATCATTACTCAGGGTATCTCCAACGAATTTTCCAATATTAGCGCCACTGTATGTCTTGTAATACTGTGGATTTTTTACTTCTGAACCAGTGATTGCAATGTATTTGGAGGCATCGTAACGACCATTAAGAAACAATTTTCCAATCTGGATAACTCCGTACGGATTAAGCGTCCATACGATTTCACCTTTGTTAATAGGGTTGATATGATGTATTTGCACGCCCACATTTCCGGCAGGGTGCGGGCCGGAAATTTTATTTATTTCCAAACCCCTCACCTGTGAAAATACCCGGGGCACTTCACCGCTAGCCTCCAGGGTAAGATGTATATCACCATCGGTAAATTTTTTCAAAATATCGAGCCCGGCTTGAAAGTACTTTTCCTGGCCATCAAAAATATACGCGTAATCCGGCGCCAGCGGATGACTGTCAAATCCGGAAATAAATATCGATTTGGGCGTGTCTTCAGGATTGGCCACAATTCCGTAGGGCCGCTGTAATATATTTGGCCAGACACCACTTCTGAGCATCATTTCCTGCACTTTATCGCGGGAAACATTCCGGATATCAGAAACGGAAAACCGCTCGTAGGGTTTAAATTCAATCTCTTTATCGGCAAGAATTATAATTTCAAGCAACTTTCTTTTTTCACCACGCTTTATGGCTACCACCTCTCCGCTTACAGGAGAAGCATACATTATGTTTTCCATTTTTTTATCGTAAAAAACGGGTGTACCGGCTTTTACATTCTCACCTTCAGCAACCAGCACTTTTCCCCTTTGCACTCCGGGAAAATCAGTAGGTTTTAACGCAAATGTGGCTGGCTGGATGTCTTCCGACAGGGTTCCTTGGGCTTTCCCCTTCAGGTTGATGTTAAAGCCCTTTTTTAATTTAATATATTTCGACATTCTGTTATTTTCAGAAAAGTTCTGCCCTCCGGAAAATCCAGCCAAAATTAACAAAATTTTGAATAATTAAAATGTACGGAATAATTAATTCACACGCACTTCCAACTAATAAAAATCCGGTTCTGAATATTTGAAATCTATGTGTTCACCGGTTCATTTATTTCGGTTCCAAGCACTAATATATGGGCGTAAATCTGCTCCATCAGCCACACAGGGGTGGAGGTGGCTCCGCAGATACCAATTTTATCTTCAGGTCTAAACCAATTCTTTTCCACATCATCCGGTTTTTCCACAAAATAACTTCTGGGATTATTTTCGCTGCAAACAGAAAACAAAGCTTTTCCGTTAGAACTTTTTTTGCCGCTAACAAAAATTATTACATCATGAGCCTGTGAAAAGCGTGTCAGTGGCAGCTCTCTTCCCGATACTTGGCGGCAAATACTGTCGTTGGCTTTAAAATCGAACACATCCAACCGTCCCGTATCCTTAATTCTTCTTTCTATTTCTTCCTTGATCGCATAGAAACCTTTGGTGCTCTTGGTTGTCTGGCTGAACAGCACAATCGGCTTTGTAAAATCAACCTGATCCAGATCTTCTTTTGACATCACCACAATCGCCTCGTTGCGCGTCTGTCCCGTAAGCCCTATCACTTCTGCATGACCGGGTTTACCATATATCACAATCTGCCCGTTAGCTACCGTCATTTTATCAAATGCATTTCTTACACGGTTCTGCAGTTTCAACACCACCGGACAACTGGCATCAATCAATTCAATGTTATTTTCCAGCGCAATCCGGTACGTTTCGGGAGGCTCCCCGTGTGCCCGTATCAGAACCCTTGCATTTTTTATATTTTTAAAATCCTCCTTTTCAATTACTATCAGTCCTTTTTCTTTCAGCCTGTTCACTTCCATTGAATTGTGAACAATATCACCCAGGCAATACAGTGGGCCGGATTCGGCCATCTCATCCTCGGCCATTTTTATGGCAAACTCCACTCCAAAACAATAACCTGAATTCTGATCAATATTTACTGTCATGCTTTTCCGGTTAATTTTGTTCCAATATCCTGCTTGTCGCAAGGTTCAGCCCTTCCTCGATTTGCTCGTCGAGTGTAAGGTAGGTCGTGTCGATGATCAGGGCATCGTCAGCCTGCTTCAGTGGGCTGTCTTCCCGCGTCGAATCTATTGCATCACGCCTTGCAAGGTTTGCTTTCACTTCCTCAAAATCTACCAACTGGTTCTTTTCGAAAAGCTCTTTCTGCCTCCTCTCGACACGAATATTCATATCGGCAATCATAAATATTTTTAATGCTGCATCGGGAAACACTACTGTGCCGATATCTCTTCCATCCATTACCACCCCTTTCTTTTTCCCGAACTTTTGCTGCTGGCTCACCATGGCCTTCCGTACAGGCGACAATGCACTTACCTGACTTACGTGTTCTGTGACTCTCATTGTCCTGATTTCTTCTTCCACTCTTAATACGTTAAGAAATGTTTCCGTCTCTCCCGTTTTCGGATTAACATGAAAGGTAATTTTTATGTTATCCAACGCCTTTTGCACTTCTCTGGGGTTGGTAAGCGTAATATTATGGTCCAGAAAATACAACGTCACCGCCCTGTACATCGCACCCGAATCCACATACAAGTATCCTAGTTCTCTGGCCATAGCTTTTGCCGTTGTACTCTTCCCACATGCCGAAAAACCGTCAATTGCAATATTAACTTTTTTCATTCAGATATCAGCAATCTACTTGAGGACACGGAATGGGTTTGTTTGGCTTAATTGTCCTTGGTTTATTCGTTGATTTACAGGAACCTGCCAACAGTAATATACCCAGTAATAAACATATGACCTTTCTTGATTTCACCTTACCAGAATTTTAATACAAATATAGCTTATTAAATTCTTTTATGGGATAGATTTGTTTACGGCAATTACTAATCAGATATTCGATTGGCATGGCATCAGTTCAAGGAAACCTCATTGATATTTTAAATAAAAAGATTTATCCCGCATCAGTCTTTTTTGAAGATGGAATTATCACGGGCATAACTGAAATTTCCGAAGCCACACATTATATTCTCCCGGGGTTCATTGATTCTCACATACATATTGAGAGTTCGATGCTTATTCCATCGGAGTTTGCAAGACTAGCTGTCGTGCACGGCACTGTGGCCACGGTTTCCGACCCGCATGAAATCGGCAATGTGCTGGGTGTGAAAGGGGTTGACTTCATGATACACAATGGCGCAAAAGTTCCCTTCAAATTTAACTTCGGAGCGCCTTCCTGCGTGCCGGCCACACCGTTCGAAACGGCGGGAGCGGAAATTACAGCTGCCGATATAAACAGACTACTTTCGCGCGATGAGATAAAATACCTTTCTGAAATGATGAACTGGCCGGGAGTCATCAGCCGGGATGATGCTGTCATGCAAAAGATCCGCCTTGCGGCAAAGCACAAAAAGCCTGTTGACGGACACGCCCCGGGACTTAAAGGCGATCAGGCTGATGCCTACATTTCGGCAGGAATCAGCACCGATCACGAATGCTTTACCTATGACGAGGCCCTGCATAAAATAAAATCCGGCATGAAAATATCTATCCGGGAAGGGAGTGCAGCACGGAACTTTGAGGCACTCTGCAGACTTATAGATGAATATCCTGACATGGTGATGCTATGCTCCGACGACAAACACCCCGATGAACTTGCTTCCGGCCATATCAACAAACTGGTAAGTAAAGCAATAGATAAAGGAATTGACCTTTTCAATGTCCTGAAAGCCGCATGCATCAATCCGGTCTTACATTACAACCTGAATGTGGGCATGTTACGGGAGGGAAATCCAGCTGATTTTATTATCTTAAAGGATTTAAATGCGTTTGAAGTAATACAAACCCGGATAGAGGGTATAAAAGTCGCAGAGAATGGCAAATCATTGATATTGCATCAAAACGAAGCACCTATAAATAATTTCAATATCTCACCCATATCGCCGTCGGCGTTTCGTGTAGAAGCAAAGGGTAATAATATCAGGGTTATTGAAGCATTTGACGGGCAACTTATCACTTATGGAATCAGTTGCGATGCAAAAACCGAAAACGGCGAAGTGGTAAGTAACACGGACAGCGATGTGCTGAAAATGGTGGTACTGAACAGATATTTCCAAACGACTCCTGCCGTGGCATTCATAAAAAATATTGGATTAAAGGAAGGAGCCATTGCCTCCTCGGTAGGGCACGATTCGCACAATATCATTGCAGTGGGCGTTGATGACGACTCGTTGGCAAAAGCCATAAACCTGATCATAAAAACAAAAGGTGGAGTATCGGCTGTGGGTTATGGCCGGGAGCTTCTGCTTCCGCTCCCGTTTGCGGGTCTGATGTCTGGTGATGATGGGTATAATGTTGCCAGTAGTTACATCGAAATTGATCGGTTTGCTAAAAAACTGGGTTCCGGCCTGCGGGCTCCCTTTATGACGTTATCTTTTATGGCTCTGCTGGTGATCCCTGACCTAAAGCTAAGCGATAAAGGCCTGTTTAGCGGAAATAAGTTTGAGTTTGTGGATCTGTTTTGTTAGCAGGAAACATCTTCCTTAGCCAAGATGCGGAATTTCTTTTTGTCCTTACCTGCGTTACGCTCAGTTCCGGGAAAATGAAAGGGTTAATTCAATTAATACAACAAAAAAACATCCATAAACTTTTCCCGTACTTACCCCTCAATATCGGCATCGTTTTTCATCTGAAAACCGATCTTTTGCCCGTGACCTATTTCTTTGTTTTTTGCTATTTTCTGCCCCAATGTAATATATTGGATCTGCTTGAAGTCCGGGCCGAAAAGATCACTGCCAATCGCTACAGCCATCGTCTTCTTTACCAGCAATGAAAGATTTTCACTTGTGGCTTCGATATGCTCGATCCCATTAATCAAATAATTTAAACCCTGAGCACCTTCCACCATAAAATGATTTTCTCCATTTATAAGCAGCCGAGCAAGTAAATAACCCGAGTCCTCGGTGCGATCGTATTTTATGGAATCCGATAAAAAGTCGTAAATCATAACTTGTGCAAAATAACGCAGTTTCTTTTTTTCCTGCAGATACTTCGTTTTCATTAATGGGTGTACTGTGTTGAACGTCACAATATTGGTTTGCAGGGCAAAAATAAGTACGTCGCTACCAAATTTGAGATTAAATTCAAGCGCATCGATTTCCTTATATTCAATTTCAATATCCGGGAAATCTTTACTTTTCATCAATATTTCATTCACAAGTCCGGAAGTTTCCTTTTTCATATTCGCAAACATATCCAATGCAAGATTCCAAATGTTTTTCTTTAGTGTGGCAGTGGTTTGAATCTGGCGTTGAAGAAATCCTACCGGATTCTTATTAAAATCATCCATAATATCCATTACGATAGTACATTAATTGGAAAAGTTTTAGTATTTTTTTGAAATTAATCAAGAAACTTAAAATACAGGCATTATGGCTGGAAAAGCAGAAAAATTATTTAAAGATCTGGGCAGGAAAATCGACAACTTTCTGGAGGAAATGAATGGCGCCACTGATAATCTGCAGGATGAATTTAAGCAACGATTTGAAGAATTGAAAAAAAACAAAGATTCGCTTGAAAACAATTTTAAGGAATTCAAAAAAAAGAACAAGGGTAAATGGGAGGAAGTGGAATCACAACTTGAAAAGGCCGGAAAAGAAGTGAAAAAGGCTTTTCGTTCCGCTTTTTCAAACCGGGATAAAAGAAAAGAAAATTCGGATTGATTTACGTATGAGCTGGCTTTCCCGACCCTCAAATGCTTACCTGGTTAAAGACAAAACCAGTTATCCGTCTGTAGAGCCAATTTTATCTTATTGACTACTGTAAACGGTTATTAATTGGTAAATTTATATTTGCATTTATAAACTCAAAAAACAAATATCATGAAATATTTATTTTATTTAGTTCTTATTTTTGGTTCGGCCCTGGGCATAGTCGCATGTTCAACTTCTCAGAATACTTACAAATCTACTCGTTCGGAACCTACTTATAAACTCTATAATAATTTGGCAGATGTTTTACGGAGGCAGAATGGAGTAATGGTGACCGGTATTGGTAACGATGTGAGGGTTCAGATCAGGGGTGCAAATTCAATTACCTTAAACAATCAGCCCTATTATGTGATCAACGGCATACCCTTTGGGAGAAATTATGCTGAGGCAAATAATGCAATAAATCCAGTTGATATTGTTTCGATCAGGGTGCTGAAAAGTTACCATGAATTATCCACCTATGGGGAAATGGGTAAAAATGGTGTGATCGAGATAAGAACACGAACTTATAATCCGAGATAATTCAGGGAATCCTGAATTGCATCTTAGTATTTCACTGATATGTATGTCATTGAATAGGTGGGTTATTTTATTTGTTTACTTTAAAATAAGTTTTTGATGCTATTCCAGTCATCTCTCTGACTTAATTTTTCTTCGCAATAATGGTTAAAGTTTCAGATTATTAGATTTTTATTGAATTTAATGCACTGCTGTGTTAACTGAAGCTCAAACTACATGAAAAGTGTTTTTATTTTTTTTGGAGTTATTTTTGAAATAGCTTTTATTTCACCTGTTCATGCGCAAGACACGGATTTGCGGAAGGAGGTGAAACATCAGTTTGCTGTTAAAGGCGGACAAAATTCAAGCTGGATAAATTTCGTTCCTGCTGTTCCTCAAAATGCAACAAAAGGATTCATTTTTGGAGTTAGTTATAGTTATATGGCACAGAGTCCTGCAGGAATTTTAATCGAACTTCTTTACACGCAGTCTGGTTGGGACGAAACTTCAGAAACACCTGACCTTTATTATAGCAGAAGCTTGACTTATCTCGAGATACCGGTACTTTCCAATTTTGTGATTGGTAAAAAACGAAATCACTTTAAACTACAGTTAGGACCAAAAATTGCATTTCTTCTGGATGAAAACGAGCGTACCAATGTCGATACAGCACAGGCCCGGTACTATTATGGCAGGGACGTTGAAGACACAATAGAGCTGGGTCTTGCGTTCGGTGCATCTGTTTCACACCTTTTTTCTTTTGGAGAAATTCAGGTTGATATTCGATACAATTCCAGTTTAAGTAATTTATGGCGTGCCACAGATGACTTTGAGATTAAAAATACTCAAACACAAGGACTGGCTCTTACTTTATACTACTGGTTCGACGCCAAGTAGCCCTCCTTTATCTGGCGTAAGGATCTCTTAATCCCTGGCAAATACTGTTCTTTCCCGACCAAAAGGATCCCAAAAACGAACGATAAATTTGTTTAAGCTTCTGTATATTTGTGATATGATATGATTTAAGCATATATCAAGATATATCAAGAATTGGCATCAAGATTGCATCAACATAATGTTAAATAACTGGATATGGATACAGTAGAAGTCACTTTTAAACTTTCATTCACCTCAGAACAGATGGGAAGGGCTAAAGCATACGTTGAAGATATGAAAAAGCATCCCAAAAGGGTATATTGGGTGGGAAAGAAAGATAAAAACGATGATGAACTTATATACTCACAGATTGCACACCGGATTTTATCAGGATTCTATAACAACTATGATCCTGTATTTGCCAAAAAGCAGATCATGTCCATGGTAAGCCAATAGGATGTATGAGAAAATGAATCATTTTCGAACCTCCTGAGCTAAATCTTTATTGTTTCAGAAGAATAATCAAATCCTGTCAAGCACCTTTCTTATCAGTGAATCCACAATATTTTGGGGATTATTTGAAATGGTTTTTTTGATCCGGTTAGCAATGATTGCATTCACACTCAGCATTTCATGGCCTAATAATTTGGCAAGTGCATAATATCCGGCCGTTTCCATTTCGAAATTCGTAAGCCAAAATTGATCATTGTGATAATAATTAAGCTCCCGCACTAATTTCGGATACCGTAGCTCAAGCCTGATATTACGGCCCTGTGGCGCAAAAAAACCGGGACAGGTAATTGTATTCCCTTCAACCATATCAAATGCGATCTGCTTTTTCAATGATTCGGAACATTTTGCAAGATAGGGAGTAAATGAAAGGCCAACCTTGTCACGGATATCATTGGCTATATTCTGCTCAAATTCAGATTGTGGAAACTTGTAGAATTGCATCAATGCATCAAACCCGACTCCATAATTTGATACCAGGTGTGTACCTATCGGTATATCTTCCTGCAGGGATCCGGATGTTCCGATCCTGATAATCTTCAGTTTTTTCTTCCGTGTTTTTATTTGCCGTTTTTTTAGATCTATATTAAAGAGCGCATCCAGTTCCGTCATAAATACCTCGATGTTGTCGGTGCCCATGCCGGTGCTGATCACCGTAATCCGTTTTCCATTATATATACCCGAATGTGTTATAAACTCTCTCTTATTCATCTCAAAATCAATACTGGTAAAATACTGACTTACAAGATGTACTCTTCCCGGGTCTCCCACAGCAATAATGGTGTCGGAAATGCTTCCGGGAGTTAAACTCAAATGATAAATACTCCCATCTTTATTTATGATCAGCTCTGATTCGGGGATCTTTGCCATGATTCAAGATATAAAAAATGAAGGAATTTACACTATTGATGCATTGTTTTTTCAATATTCTGAATAAACAGCGAATAAATTATTGGCATAAAATCAGCTCACTGACTTTGAAAATAGTTATAACGAAACTATATTGAATTGTTTTACCTTCCTATTAATCTTTGTCAGTGAGGACCACCTGTTGCCTGACTTTTATAACCTGCTATTTTTTTCTTATCACTTCAGCAGGATTACCAAAAACAGTCGTGTTTTCAGTTACACCTGCAATAACCACCGATCCAGCACCGATTTTAGCACCTTTTCCGATAGTAACCCCTGAAACAATCGTAACCCCTGATCCAATGAAGGTTTCGTTGCCAATAGATGCTCCTGAGTTAATGACGCTCCCTGTTCCTATCTGAACAAAATTGCCTATTCTCACATCATAGTCAATTACAGCATTTGAATGTAGGATACAGTGATTTCCTATTTCGGAAGTAGCACCCAGAATCACCCCTGAATTAATAAAATTGCCGTGTCCGATTATTGCGCTCTTCGAAATAACGGTATTTGCATGTATGGAGTTTATTGGCATCGTTTTTCTGCTTTCCATGAGCATCCCGATAAGATCTCTCCGGTACCTGTTATCATCCGAGGCAATAAATGCCTCACATTTCTTCCCAATCAATTTAATAAATTTATCGTTTTCTGTGCTTCCTAAAACTGAAACTTCATTGATCACGGTACCATGTAATTTATGATCATCATCAAGAAAGCAATATACCGTAATCTGTACGCTATTGAAAATATCGAGGGCAGCTTTTCCCAGCCCTCCCGCACCAAATATGATAACCGGATTATCCATATTTATTCGTTTCTTGCATTAAAATCCACAAAAGTAATCCGAATCAATTAAGGTGTTCATTTTCCAGGCTGTTTCCTTTTCATTATAAGAAAACGTTTAAATACAGGATCAGCCATGACAAGATAAATAAACAAAAATACAAACCCGGATTTGTATCTGGCAAGTGTACCCAGGTTAGGTGTTGAAAAAGCCAGAAATACGGCCATTAAAAATATATACGTCATCGCTCCAATGACAAGTATCCCGTTATTGGAAACATTTATCCTGGATATGTTCAAGATTGAGAATACTGCAAAGACTAATATTATCAGGTTTTCCAGACTTGCAATCAATTTAATGTATCCCTCTGATCCCCAAGGCAGTGGCTGGAACAATCCTGCCCAGACTGCAATGTGTATATTCTTTACATATCCCATGAATGTTGGGGTAAAATCTCTAAAACTAATCAGGTTATCAGGATCAGACATTTGTACATAAAGTGCATGGTTTGTACTTACAACTTCCATTACATTTGTTAGCCTTAAATTCGGGTGAATGAATGAAGCAATAACAACGGACCATACGAGAAATGACACCCAGTAGAGGACTTGTTTGTTAAAATTCCATGAAATTCCTGCTGACATTCTTTTTAATATGGAAACAATCAGGGTTGGTATCAAAATTGCTATAAGTGCTGCTGCATAATAATATTTTAACAGCCATAGTATAAAGAGTAAAATCAAAGACATTATTACTTTTCGTTTTGCAACCCCTTCACCCCTCGCCAAAGACGGCACATAAATGGATAATATCCAGGCTATAAGCCCTGTACTTATCGCTTCTTTTGAGACGCCTGAACTCCAGAAAAGAACTGAGGGGAAAAATATAAAACCAGCAATGGCTGCGTTTCGTGTCCATGGAAAATACGTAGTTAATTTATCCCCAAGCGACCATAACCCGGTATACGCAAAGAGCGAAAAATAAAACCCAGATATCCAGTAATTTCCATTCGTTAAAATATGAAACAAACTTAGAATTTTTGCCATTAAAAGAGCCCGTGGTTCGTCGGTTAGAGTCAGCATGCCCCACAATACTGTAGAATGATCGTTGTATAACATCACACTCAAATACTCCCCCGGCTTATCAAATACGGATCTTGCCATTCGTGTGGCGTCTTCATAAAACAAAAGGGTGTCACCACCCTGGAAAAACACAATGTAATACAACCCCAGGGCAATTCCGGCCAATAATTTCAGCGATAGTCCTGGCAAATAAAATTTCCCAAGCGGCCGATAGCGTACGCTCCTGTATAACCCGCGCACGAGAATAATTATGATAAAAATATTGATTATTAGTAACGGATCAAGCATCCCTGAATGCACTTCGATTTAGAATAGATGTTCCAATATTACAGGATAAGCAGTTCTTTTTTAAGCAGTATTCATTAAACAATTCAATCATACCCTGGCTGTCGGCCGAAGAAGATGCTGTAACGCCCGCACCCTCCCAACCAGCAACAATGCGGTTTGATTCCGGTGCTATCATCTGAAGATGTGATACTGCTTTGTCCATGTACTGCTGATCATCAGTATATTTGGAATAGGCTGCAAGCAAAGGTACAGCTGTGTTGATGATCAATACGTCCACACTGCTTTTACCTGGTTTCGAAGATTTGTTTTTGGTGATTTCACCAAACCGGTAATGATTGTTCCAGTAAGCCCGAGGTGTGACTGATAGCATATGACGCAATACCTGTATGGATCCGGCCGAGATCATAGCTGAAAATATATTTTTCATAGAATGAATTACTGCAGATAACTGAGCAATCCGGAGGGTAGGAAAATTAGACGGCCGAAGCCTTCCGAATTTCCAGACAGATGACTGAAGAACGTTTTCATCAAGTGCATATTTGTGCATAAGAAAACGATATTCATTCTTCAGTTCTGCCATGTAATTATCGGCAGACCTGCCAGAAAGAAAACCTGCCTGACCGAACAGTAGGGCTTCCATTTTAAACTGGTTGTCAGCATTTTTCATTAACAGTTTGAGGGGCACAGCTTTACTCAGTTGTAAAAAGGGGCCGGTGTTAACTTTGAATCCAAAATTCATCGCCAGGAGGTGGTAAGAGGCTTCTTCCCAGTCTCCCTGGCACTTCTCTACCAGCTCCCGGACTATTTCTGCCTTTTTTGCTAACCTCGAGATCAATGCCTTTTCAAGCATACCTACCAGCGTTATTTTATCCACATTTTTCAACCATGGTTTACATAAGATATCTTCATGAAAATTAAGGAGATCATGATAGCTATCCATGAGTTCTTTATCAATCCGGTCCTGTATCTGAAGTGTTGGAATTTTTGTTCCATCTTCCCTGAAAACGGCTTTATCCTCATTCCAGACAATGTGCAGGATAACATTATTATATGCAGGATCGGTGTGGTGACTATGCAACTTCCATTCGGATGCATTACGGTGAATTTCAACATTCCCTGTCCATGTAAGGTCGCCGACTTTTACTTTTGCTTCTGAGAAATCCGGACCTGATCCAAAATTATGAATTCCCGGTTTGAGAATATTGATGTGCTCACCATCGGAAGTTTGAAGTCCGGCTTTCTTAAAATATTGATGTTTCCATATAAAATGCAGGAAATCTTCTTGCATAAATTATCTGTTAACCGGCACATTAAAAACGCGATGCCGGATGTCGTATCAGCATATAAATATTCACATTTTTTATGGGAAATGAAATCGATTTGTGAAACTATGCGTGTACCTGCAGGAGTGACGCCATTTCTTCCTGCAATTTTTTGGCTGCGTTCAATGCCGCTACGGCAAAATCATTGCCGTTTGAAGCATAAATAATGCTTCTTGAGGAATTCACAATCAAACCGCACTTATCATTCATCCCGTATGCTGCTACTTCTTTCAGATCTCCACCTTGTTCACCCACTCCCGGAACAAGGAAAAAGTGCTCCTTAGCCAGTTTTCGAATTTGAGAAATATATGTTGGTTTGGTCGCGCCAACTACGAACATCAAATTATCAGGCGTGCCCCATGTTATGCACTTTTTTATTACAATTTCAAACAATTCCATTTCTTCAATATCAAAGAAATCTTCATGATCACCAGCTATATCAAGGTGCTGGAAATCGCTACTCCCTGCGTTGGAAGTCAGTGCAAGTACAATTACCCATTTCCCATTATATTCAAAAAAAGGGAGGATTGAATCATGCCCCATGTAAGGCGATACAGTCACAGCATCAAATTCCATTCTTTCAAAAAAAGCTTTAGCATACATTGCAGAGGTATTACCAATATCACCTCTCTTTGCATCTGCAATCACAAACAGGTCATCAGGGATATACTCCACAGTCTTTTCAAGACTCTCCAACCCAGAGGGCCCCATTGCCTCATAAAATGCCAGATTTGGTTTATATGCAATGCAATAATCAACCGTAGCATCGATAATACATTTGTTGAATTCAAATATGGGATCATCTGTTTTCAATAGATGTGCAGGAATCTTATGTATATCAGTGTCCAATCCTACACAAAGAAATGATTCCTTTATTTTAATCTGGTTGAAAATATCGTCTCTTGTCACATCGTAAAAATAGCTAAAAAGTCACTAATAAAAAGAAATAAAAACTATTGATTTATCCTTCCAGTTGTGTTAATAGGGGATATTACAGATCTATTTGTTTATGAAATTTGGACATATCATTCACCGTATATGCCATGCCTCAATTACATGTGATGTACCTTCTTGAATTAATTATCAATGCGCAGGTCGATTACCTCCACGTCTTTATGTTTGTTTATATCAAAAACAAAATAGCTGTCAGGTAAATTTGCTTTTGAATTAAACTCAGTAATATCATAAATATAGTGATTGCCTGATTTTGCGAATAATGTAAATCTTCTAAGTACTTTATTATTTTTGCTTATTACCAACCTGATACGAAAATAATCGCTTTCTTTATCTTCAGGAGACATATCTACAATATCATAGTTTTCACCGTCAATCGTTTTTTCTCCAAATAGCATATACTTATAACCGGATTTATACAGATTATAAATGTTTGATGGAGTCACATCGTCTTCTTCCGGATCGTAGGTGTCAATATTTACTTCGTTTTCATCAACCAGATAGGTCCATACATTTCCATCATTAATAATGATTTCCTGCTCAATGGCAACAAGTCTGAATTTTTCACCTTTTATCCCAATTTCTCCTTCAAAGGATTCATAGATATCATCTTCTTTATTCTCAAGTGTATAGGTGATATTAGCCGAAAAAGACGGTATGGACTGGTATTTAGTGCTCATGGCATCCAGTATTTTTTTGGCTTTTGCATCATACTGTGCCATTACGCCTTTCCCCTCCGCAAACATCATCATCATCAGCATCACTAAAACATACATAAATTTTTTCATCATTTTTTTATTAAATAATCGTGTATATTCCTTTTGCTCATTCATTAATCCTGTTTAATTCATTCAACAACTGTTCCAGGGCATACTCATCCTGTACCTGCACTTCTCTCGCTTTGCTTCCCTCAAAAGGTCCTACGATTCCCGCCGCTTCAAGCTGATCAATCAGTCGGCCAGCCCGGTTGTAACCCAGCTTAAGTTTACGCTGAATCAGTGAGGTACTTCCCTGCTGGTGAAGTACAATCAGCCTGGCAGCTTCTTCAAAAAGAACATCCCGATCATCAAGATCAACCATTTTAGTTCCTCCTCCACTTTCATCAATATATTCAGGCAATAAGTATGCCGATTCGTATCCGCGTTGCTCACCAATAAAATCACATATCCTTTCAATTTCATCGGTGTGCACGAAGGGCGACTGCAGTCTTATGATGTTCGACCCTTGGGACAAGAGCATATCGCCCATACCAACCAGCTGATCGGCGCCTCCCGCATCCATAATGGTTCTTGAATCCACTTTGGATGTCACCCTAAAAGACATTCTTGTAGGGAAATTTGCTTTGATTATGCCTGTAATTACATCCACCGACGGCCTTTGTGTCGCCACAACAAGATGAATGCCGATGGCGCGTGCTAACTGGGCAAGCCTTGCAATCGGTGTTTCGATTTCCTTACCTGCGGTCATCATCAGGTCAGCCAGTTCGTCAACTATCAGTACGATATAAGGAAGATACCTGTGTCCTTTTTCGGGGTTAAGCCGTCTTCTGACAAATTTCTGGTTATACTCTTTGAGATTTCTCGCACCTGCATCCTTTAGCAGATTATACCTGTTGTCCATTTCAATACAAAGTGAGTTAAGTGTATTAACCACTTGTTTTGTGTTGGTTATAATTACTTCATCGGCTCCCGGTAATTCAGCAAGAAAATGGCGTTCAATTTTATTATACAAGGATAATTCTACTTTTTTGGGGTCAACCAATATAAATTTGAGTTGGGAAGGATGTTTTTTAAAAAGCAGCGAGGTCAGGATCACATTCAATCCTACCGACTTACCCTGACCTGTTGCACCTGCCATCAACAGGTGAGGCATTTTTGTAAGATCGGTGATATATACTTCGTTTGAAATAGTCTTGCCTAATACGATCGGTAGTTCCATATCGCTTTTGAGAAACCTCTCTGAAGATAAAACGGACCTGATTCCCACCATTTCCCGCTTCTTGTTTGGCACTTCAATGCCAATTGTTCCTTTTCCTGGTATAGGGGCAATGATCCGGATTCCGAGGGCTGCAAGGTTCAGCGCGATGTCATCTTCAAGGTTTTTGATTTTGGAAATCTTAATACCGGCTTCAGGAACAATCTCATAAAGTGTTACAGTAGGACCTATAGTAGCTTTAATACTTGAAATTCCGATTTTGAAATTAATCAGCGTATCAACAATCTTATCCTTATTCCCCTCAAGTTCCTCTTTTGTTACCTTAATCTCAGGCTCATCGTATTGGTTGAGCAAGTCCAGTGTCGGGTATTGATAGGTTCCAAGATCAAGAGTAGGGTCGTAATGTTCTACATTGTCGCCAAATTTTTCCTTGACATTTTCTGTTTCTATTGTAAATTCAGGATTTTTTTTAACATCTGTAATATCATCGTTTTCCTCTTTCGTAATCTTATCAGGATCAACTTCAATATCGAGTGTAATGTTTTTTATTTCTTCCCGTGCCGTAATATTATCCTTTTCATCAGATTTAAAACTCATTATTGTTTCTGACTCCGGATCACCAGATAAATCGTCATCGGCAGGCAAAAGGTCTATATCTCCTGTTACAGCAGCTTCTTCTTTATGTTTTGTATCCGAATCCGGATTTTTCCCAATTCCAAATAGCTGAGTTACGTTAAAAAAATATATAACGAATACGATTAGTAAAAAAGCCAGAAGTAGTAAGGTACCCCAACCGATCATACTATCGGCAAACACCGCCAGTTCAAAACCAATACCTCCGCTTAGAAACCCCCATATGGATACACCCTCAGATGAAAGCAGCATATACCCCATAAGGAGGCTTATCCAGAACAGAAAGAAGAAGGTAAAAACAGCAACAGGACCGATTGGAACGATCACTCTCTTGGTCAGTATACGCAATCCCAATATAATCAGGAATGGCGGCACCAAAAATGATGCAAGGCCAAACCAATTAAAAATGAAAGTATGGCTTAGCACGGCACCATATACTCCCAGCCAGTTTTCGGCATCCCGTTCTGATTGAAATAATCCCACTTTGGATATTTCATCAACAACACTCTGATCTGCCTTGCCCGTAAACAGGTAGGATACAAATGCAATAAGCATAAATACTGCACTGATAATCAGGAAAAAACCCAATGAAAGATTAAATCGCCGGTCTTTAAAAAATCCAATGGATATCCAAGTGCGTTTTTTTATTCCGCCCGCTTTTGAACTTTTAAAGGTGTTGGATTTATAGGTGTTTTTTGCCATTCAGAAATGAAACCCTAAAATTAGTTAATAGCAAAGTATAATTTTACAAAAATGAGCATAACTATAAAATGAAACGCGTTTATGTTTGCGACAATATAGCTTTATTAATCTTTTTTGCTATCGATGGGCCTTCGTAGATAAAACCTGTAAATACCTGAACTAGGTCAGCTCCCGCATTCAGTTTTTGAATAGCATCGGCTGGTGTAAAAATCCCCCCTACGCCAATAATACGTATTTTTTCACCTAGTTTTCCTCGCAAATATTTTATCGTCAGCGTAGATGTGTCTTTCAATGGCAAGCCACTTAACCCTCCATCACCCATCTTTTTTACCCGGTCTTCGCCGGTTATCAGTTTTTCGCGACTGATTGTTGTGTTTGTAGCAATTATTCCATCAATACCTACATCCGTTATAATTTCCACAATGTCATCAAGCTGTTTTTCAGTAAGATCAGGGGCTATTTTCAACAGCAACGGTTTACTTGTTGCTTTCTGCTTCATCCGGTCCTTCATATGTTTCAACAACTTTTTAAGGGGTTCTTTTTCTTGAAGATTTCTCAGATCTGGAGTGTTGGGTGAGCTTACATTTATCACAAAAAAATCCACGACATTGAATAATGCCTCAAAGCAGTATTCATAGTCTCGATAGGCATATTGTATAGGTGTATCTTTATTTTTGCTGATATTCCCACCGATAATCATATCCGATTTATTTTGTTTCAGACGGTTAACCGCATCAATTACGCCTGCATTATTAAATCCCATTCTGTTAATCAATGCCTTGTCCTTTGGAAGCCTGAATAAACGGGGGATAGGATTACCCTGTTCGGGTTTAGGCGTGAGTGTACCTATTTCGATAAACCCAAAACCAAATGCAGCAAGCTCATCCAGCATCTTTGCATCCTTATCAAAACCAGCAGCCAGTCCTACAGGGTTTGGAAATCTGATGCCGAATACTTCTTTTTCGAGGTGGTGATCTGAAACAGTAAAATACCTTTTAACAACCGCCTTAACACCTGGAATTTTAAACAGCAGTCTTAAGACATTGATTATTAAGTAATGAATACGTTCGGGGTCAAACAGGAAAAGAACAGGTCTTATGAACGTTTTATACACCGGTAAAAATTTTTTCGCAAATATTAAAAGGAATCAGGGAAATATCTCAACTCCTTGGGTGGTAATCTTTAATAGTCTGTTTTAAATAGTCTCTGTCAATATGGGTATAAATTTCGGTTGTGGTAATGGATTCGTGTCCCAGCATCTCCTGTACCGCACGTAGATCCGCACCCCCTTCAATCAAGTGGGTGGCAAAACTATGCCTTAAGGTATGTGGACTCACATTTTTTTGTATGCCTGCCTGCCCGGCAGCTTGTTTGATTATATTAAACACGCTTACCCTACTGATACGTGTTCCCCGCTGATTCAGAAATACATATTTATCGTTTCCTTTTTTTATTGGTAAATGACAACGAATCAGGTCGATATAGATTTTAAGGTATTTTCGTGCGTCAGTGCCTATTGGCACAAGCCTTTCTTTACTGCCCTTACCCAAAACACGGATAAAACCGATATCAAAATACAGGTTATTCAATAAAAGGTTAGTCAATTCTGACACGCGTAATCCTGAGCTGTAAAGCACCTCGAGCATGGCTCTGTTTCTGGCTCCTGCCGGTGTGGACAAATCAATGGTATCCAATATGGTTACGATTTCGTCATAGCTAAGTGTATCAGGCAGCTTCCGACCAAGCCGTGGGCTTTCTATCAAGGCCGTTGGTTCCAAGGTGATGATCTCTTCAAACCGTAAATACTTAAAAAAAGACTTCAAACCTGACAGAATACGGGCTTGCGAGTTTGCTGTCATGCCAAGTTCATTAATATATTCAAGGAAATCCTGAAGATGAATAGTCGTGATGCCCTTTGGAGTTACATTCAGATTTTTCAGTTCAGCAAACTGCCTGAGTTTTTCAACATCTGACAAATATGCCTGAATCGAATTTTCTGCAAGTGATTTTTCAAGCTTAAGAAAATTCTTGTATTGCAGCACTAAATGTTGCCAGGACATAAACGTGGTAGGAATTTAACATAACCTTTACAATATTAGCGAAAGATTATGGAGTATCGAGAAATTTTCAATTGAAACCGTCATTTGATGAAGATTACCATTATAAATGGTCCGAATCTGAACCTGTTAGGTAAACGTGAACCAGATATTTATGGTACTCGGACTTTTGAGGACTATTTCGAAGAACTGAAAAATAAATTTCCTGCAATCGAACTTGAATATTTTCAGTCAAATGTTGAAGGTGACCTGGTAAGTAAAATTCAGGAGGCAGGATTCAACAGTGCAGGTATAATACTCAATGCCGGAGCTTACACACACACATCTGTAGCCATTGGTGATGCAGTATCTGCAGTACCCTCGCCTGTAATTGAAGTACACATTTCAAATGTATTTGCACGGGAAGAATTCAGGCATAAAAGTTTTATCAGTCCACACTGCAACGGCATTATTGTTGGCCTTGGACTGGACGGTTATAACCTTGCCATCAGTTATCTCCAGATCCAACACAGTTCATAATGCAGTTTAAAATAATCATAATATCAAGTTAAATTACTGCATTGTTATGACTGATAAAGTACTTATCTATACCGACGGTGCTTCCAAAGGAAATCCGGGACCTGGAGGATACGGTGTAATTCTTAAATTCGGGAAGTACGTTAAAGAATTAACTGCCGGATACCGCAAAACCACAAACAACCGCATGGAGCTCCTTGCAGTGATTGCAGGACTCGAAGCATTGAAGGATAGTAAATATTCGGTTATTATTTATTCGGATTCAAAATATGTAGTGGATACGATTGAAAAAGGATGGATATGGAACTGGCAGAAGAAAGGATTCAAAAACAAAAAAAACATTGATCTTTGGCAACGTTATATCCCTTTGCATAAAAAGTTCAGGCCGAAATTTAAATGGGTGAAAGGACATGCCGGCCATCCGCAGAACGAACGTTGTGATGCATTGGCAGTAATGAGTGCCGAAAGTGCTGAATTACTCATTGACAAAGTGTACGAGCAAGAATCTAAACCGGATTCTCTATTTCCTCCTCAATAAACTCACACCCAAATTTATTTTCTAATTCGTTTAATATTGGATTATAAAACACCTTTTTAATGGGAATATGCACTCCTTTTTCAGAGATTTTACCTTCAACAATCAATTTAGCAGCAATACCAAGTGGAAGCCCTACCATTTTAGCCATGGCGGTTTTTTCCTGGTTTTCGCCAATGGAAATCAGCGTGGCGTGAATTTCACACAAAACACTATTTAATTTATATTTGAATTTATGCCACATTACGATCATATCTGCCTCATCTTCAGACATGGTCCACTTTTTCTTCAATATATGCTCCAGAATCTGCGCCGGAGTACCCTTTTCCAGTCCGACCAGTTCGTTATCAAAGACACCGATCCACTTCAATTTATGCATTTCTTCCGAATCAATATCCAGGTTTAGATAATGGGCAAGCTTGAGTTCAATCGAGTCGCTACGGTTATAATACAGAAATGAATTGATAAATTGCCTGTGGGTCATATTTTTTACACTTTCCATTTCATACGTGTCGTCTGTAGCACCAAGTTGTAAAAATACATCCCACGTTTTACAGAATCCGGGCCTCCTGAGTGTGCCCCTGTACATGGTACGGATATTTTTAAGCCCATAAATTTCACGGTATTTTAGTGAATCGCGGTTGGCATATCCTTCAAAATAGCCATAATTAGGGATGTGCACAATTTCAGTTCGCCTGAATAATTTGTGATATGGAATATATTTATACCTTCCTTCTTGCAAAAACTTAACACCACCTTGCCCGGCAAGTACTACATTGCGTGGATTCCAGGTAAACTTATACTGCCATGGATTTTCGATCATATCCGGCGCCAGCAAGCCTCCTGTAAACGATTCAAATCCTACTATTTTTCCACCTTCATCTCTGATCCTGTCGATGACCCGCATTGCCGACATATGATCGATGCCGGGATCTAAACCACATTCAGTGAGTATCAAAATACCTCTTTTCTTAGCTTCTTTGTCCAGGACTTTCATCTCAGGAGTAAGGTAGGAGGCGGTAAGGAGGTTGCAGCCGTTAGACATACATGGTTCTACTACCATATTATGGAATCCTGTTGGCAGCATGGAGATAACCAGATCTGATTTAATTACAAGCTTATTTAATTGCTCTTTGTTATGGACATCAAATGAAACCGTTTTACCAAACGCATGCCGCTTGACCTTTTGTTTTGCAACTTTGATATTGGCATCTGCCACAATAAGCTGCCATCCTTTCTTTTCGCATACATTCAGCAGGTATTCGATAAGTATTGTCGCCGATCTACCTGCTCCCAACAAAAGTATTTTCTTCATTATCAGCTATATCCGATCACACTTTTTCAAAAGACTAAAAAGATGCAAATCATTCAGGCCGCCAATTTATATCATTAGTTGTATGCATTCAAAGAATATTATTCATTTAATTTTATTTATCATGTGCTTTTTGAAAATAGATTTGTCAAAGAAATTCGCATTTGAATGTATGTTTGAAATATTTGATACTATTAACCATTTTGCAGAACAGGATAACTATTGTAAATACTGCAATTGAACAGTGCTCCTAGTAAGAGTGCTCCTAGAGCACACCTAACTATATAGCCATTTAACATAAGGGCTGTAATTGTAAACAGAATAGGAGACGTCATAACCGGGAACAACCGGTTAAATACCACCTATCCTTCCGGACTTTGTGCTGAGCGCGCAGTAATTTTCTCTGCATTTTCGAAACGTCCTGATGATCAGAGTACCGCAATTGCAAATACGACAAACTCAAGGTCTGTTTTTCAGTGCAGTTGCTGCAGGTAAGCCATCCTGGAATATGAAAAAAAGCAGAACCACCCGATATGTGTTGTAATGTCATATCATAAAGGCGCCTATATTGTAGCAAATAGCGTTAAAGATTTATTACCTTTAGGTTTCACCAGAAACGATTTGTAGTATTATTTTGGTTGAGAAAGTGAAAACAATGGTGATTTAATAGATCAATGGATGAGTGAAGAGATTCTTAAGGCATTAATCAAACTTTTCGCAATTATAACCAAGCAGGACGGGGGTGTAACCGAAGAAGAGCGTGATTATATACTCAGCTTTTTCCAAATGGAGTTAGACCGGGATACCGTAAATGAATATATATCTATTTACGATAAAGCAGTAGGGTACGACAAAGAAAACCCCAACTATCTCAATAAACCAGGATTAACGCGGGCATCGGTACAAGACACCCTGATGACTCTGACTATATCAAAAAAAATAAATAAAACGCTTTCACAAAAGCAAAAAATAATCGTTCTTTTAAGATTACTGGAATTGCTTAAAGCCGACAACCAGTTAACACCTCTGGGCGTTGAGATAATTGACACCATATCAACCATTTTCAATGTTCCGGCGTCGGATTACGATTTATTAAAACAGTACATCAAATTTGACAATTCCACCGACCTTCTGAGCGAAAGTTTTCTCATTGCAACCCGGTCAAATGGACAAAACCAACAAGCTACCGGATCCAAAGCCCGTTATAACACAGTTGATATTGATGGTGAAATAGTGTACGTAAGGCTCAAAAGTGTAAACATGTACTTTGTAAAGTACCACGGAGGTGATGATATCATCCTCAACGGATTCAGTATGAAACAGAACCTGGCTTATTTATTCCCTCCTGGAAGCACGATTAAAGGCCCCCGAAGTCAGGCCTCATATTACAGCGATGTTTCGAAGTTATTTGAAGCCACCTCACGACAAAGTGAAATATCCTTTAATGCCACCGACGTAACTTTCAGTTTTCCTAACGGAACCCAGGGTCTTCATAATATTAATATATCGGAATACACCGGATCGCTTATTGGAATTATGGGTGCAAGTGGATCAGGTAAAACCACCCTGCTTAATGTACTGGCTGGTATATTAAACCCCCAGTCGGGGGCTATAAAGATAAACGGTTATGATCTTCATACTAAAAATCAGGATCTGGATGGAGTTGTTGGATATGTTTCCCAGGATGATCTGTTAATCGAAGAGATTACCGTGTATCAAAATCTTTATTACAACGCCAAACTGTGCCTTAATAAACTGACTGAAAAGGAACTTCATAAACGTGTGATAAGCACTCTTGACAGCCTGGGCTTAGAACTCACAGCCAACCTGAAGGTTGGGTCTGTGCTGGAAAAAACAATTAGTGGCGGGCAACGAAAAAGGCTGAATATTGCACTTGAACTCATCCGCGAGCCCTCCGTTCTTTTTGTTGACGAGCCCACTTCCGGCTTGTCATCCCGCGACAGCGAAAACGTAATGGACTTGCTGAAAGAGCTAACCCAGAAGGGGAAAATAATTTTTGTAGTCATCCACCAACCTTCATCTGACATATACAAAATGTTTGATAAAATGATCGTGATGGACACGGGTGGTTTCATGATCTATTATGGCAACCCGGTTGAGGCCATTGCCTATTTTAAGGAAGTAACTCGCCAGGTGGACAGGTTGCGAAGTATTTGCCACACGTGTGGAAATGTAACTTCTGAACAGATTTTCAATATTGTTGAAGCGAAGGTTGTAAACGAATTCGGACAGTTTACAAGCAAACGTAAAATCACCCCTAAACAATGGTTTGAACTGTATCAGGAGAATTTTACGTTAAAAAAAGTAGAAGATGTAAAAGAAAAACCATACCACTCTCTGGAGCGGCCGGGAATTTTAAAACAAATCAGGATTTTCACTACACGTGATTTTCTTTCAAAAATAGCTAACAAGCAATACATTCTAATAAATATTCTGGAGGCACCGTTTCTTGCCCTAATCCTCGCTATTGTGGTTCGATACCGGAATGCGCCTGGCGGCGAAGCTTACATTTTTCGTTTTAATGAAAATATTCCCGGATTTTTGCTTATGAGCATCGTGGTAGCGCTATTTATTGGACTTTCTGTAAGTGCTGAGGAAATTATAAAGGACCGTAAAATCCTCAAAAGAGAGCAATTTTTGAATTTAAGCTGGTCAGGGTACCTGGTTTCCAAAATGATCATTCTCTTCAGTTTATCAGCCATACAAACCATTTCTTTTGTATTTATTGCTCATTCAATTCTCGAAATCAGAGGAATGTCAACGATGTTCTGGATCATCCTTTTTTCTTCATCATGTATGGCCAATATGATGGGTCTTAACGCATCGTCGGCTTTTAAATCAGCCGTTGCGGTATATATTCTTATACCTATCATACTGATTCCTCAAATGATATTCAGCGGACTCATGTTCGATTTCGACAAGCTGAATAAAGCCATCAGTACAAAAGGTACGGTGCCTGTTATTGCTGATTTTATAACATCAAGATGGGCGCTCGAGGCCATGGCTGTACACCAGTTTATCAATAATGATTATCAAAAACCATTTTATGAATATGAGCAGAAAATCCACCAGGCCGATTTTAAATCTTCTTTCTGGATTCCAGCCATGCGAAACAAAATAAACTTTGTGGCGAATAATTTTTATAAATCGGAGGATTCCCTGCTTCAGATTAAGGTGAGAAAGGAACTGGATTTCGTTAAAAATGAATTGATAAGAGAAATAATAAAGCCCGAATTACAGGATTTTGATCCTGTGCTGATTATGTATGAGGATTTATCCCCCAGATTATTCTTGAAACTGAATCAATATTTAAACCAGATCAATAAATGGTATATTGATATAGCGAATCTGGAAACGCGCAAAATGGAAAAATTAATCATGCTATTTGAAACTGACGAACGTTATAACTACCAGATAAATGAATATAAAAACTTGTTTTTTAATGAAAAATTATCGGATTTAGCTCGCAATATTAATATTAAAGACCGGATACTTGAAGTTGACGGCCGCTTCATACAGCAAATCGATGCGGTATTTCATATACCCGAAAAACCTGACAATCCGTTGAATTATCGTGCACATTTTTATGCTCCAAAAAAACACTTCCTTAACAGTTATTATGACACACCGGTATTTAATATTGCAGTAATCTGGTTTATGACACTTTTACTTTATTTATCAGTTTACTTTAAATTGCCTGAGAAAACGCTAGCTTTATTCGGAAGGCAAATATTTTAAAAGACTTGGCTAAGATATTGGCTTAAGTTGAATGAATTCTTATTTTTGTTTAATCAAACATTGAAATCATGAAAATTTATTTATTTCTGGCATTTACCTTACTTTTCTGGGCCTGCGAATCAAAAAAAGGCCCTACAAAGGAGGATTATGAAGAGAATATAGAAAATCTTGCGGCAGGCATTATTGAAATTTCCGATGAAAATATCCGGAACATCATTAATAGTATTCCTTCGCCACTTGAAATTTCATTTCTGATTCATGATACAGGAATTCAGTATGATAAATCAAAACTGAGTTCCGGAAACAATGTTTCCAGGTACAATTCAAATGATAAACGGGCATTGAACCTGGGTATTTATGGCACAGATCTTGGTTATACTGATATTTACAGTCAAAGCCAGGATGGCATTGAATACCTGACAGCGATTAAAAAACTTGCAGACGATCTAGGAATTGGACAATATTTTAGTTTTGACCTCATCCAGAAGCTAACCGAATCGGGTGATAACCTGGATTCGTTACTTTTAGTGACAAGTGATAATTTCAATCGCATAAATGACCATTTCCAGGAACAAAACAGGTCCGCACTCAGCGTGTTACTCCTGCTGGGTGGCTGGATTGAATCTTTGCATCTTACATGCCAGGTAACATTGCAGCAAATGGATAATAAGAATCTCAGGGAACGAATAGGCGAGCAGAAAATTATACTGGAAAATATGACGATATTGCTTGAAGTATATTCAAAAGAAGATCATTATTTTGAAAGTTTAATGAAACAGATGAGTGAACTGGAAGCTGCCTTTGAAGAGGTTGAAATTGTTTATACCTATGCAGAATCTACTTCTGAAGTAATTGATGGTGTATTGGTAATAAAAGATAACAGTACCAGCGAGGTAAAAATAAGTGACGAAAACGTTATTGAAATTGCCAGGGTCACTGAAAATTTTAGAAATAGTGTTACAGAATAATATTTTTTAATTATAGAAACATGAAAAGATTTTTATTATTTTTTACGATTTTACTAATTTCATGGAAGAGTGAAGCCTATTCGCAATGCAATCCGGATACTTATACCACTGAATGTATACCGAAATTAGCAGCAGGATTTAACTTTCTAAAAGGATATAAAATTGACGGCAAAGGAGGTGAGAAAGCGAAAGTTGAGTATTCCTATGTTTTTACAAAAGGTACGCAGTATATGATAAATATATGCAGCGGTGAAAGTGAAGGTATCACTATTAATTTGTTCGATTCACGACGAAATCGTGTAGCATCAAGCTATGTAGAAGGGCAGTACTTAAGTGCCATTGCTTTTCCATGCAATACTACAGGTATATATTATATTAGCTATACATTCGATGAATCATCACAATACTGCGGCGGCAGTGCCCTGGGATTCAGGAAGTGAAGTGAATTGAATAGCACTGAAGAAAAGTTAAGCAGGTTTTCCTGCTTTTTTCATTATATGAAAATAGTTAAAGGAATTATTCAATTCAGCTATAATGCCAGGTATTTTAAATTTGGCCGGATTGATGATACAACCGTTGAGATTTGGTTTGTGTTTCATGGTTACGGTCAAATGGCAAATTATTTTCTGAGAAAATTCGACTGCATTTCTGGCGATTCGATATGTGTGATTGCACCAGAAGGCTTGTCTCGCTTTTATTTGGAAGGTTTTTATGGAAAAACTGGTGCCACATGGATGACCAAAGAAGAGCGGGAAACAGATATAGAAAATTATTTACACTATTTAAATGCCGTTTACTATAAAGAACTGTCAGGTATCGATAACAAAAATATCCACATTACATTTCTTGGCTTTTCACAAGGTGCAGCCACTGCCTCCAGATGGGCCGTCAGTAATAGCGAGGGCTTAAACCGACTGATTTTATGGGCTGGCATTTTTCCTCCTGACTTGAATGTCGAAGCAGATTCTGATACGTTGAAAAATATTGAAGTGTTAAATATTTATGGTCGCAACGATGCGTATTTGAATAATGATGTCATTATGGAACAGAAAGAAATTATCAGGAAATTGAATGTTTATGTTAAGACTATCATTTTTGATGGAGGGCATGAAATGGACTCTGATACGCTCGAATCACTTCGATAGCTTTTAACTACTCCCAGTTGCTATTGTGTGTCTTTCTTTACAATGGTTGCATTTGCCTGAGCCAAAGGAAGCACAACCATATCGCTGATGTTTACATGTGCTGGCTGGGTAATAATAAAGTGGATTAGATTTGCAATATCGGCTGCTACGAGAGGCTGAAACCCCTTATACACTGCTCCGGAACGTTTTTTGTCTCCCTTGAATCGGACCAGGGAGAATTCTGTTTCTACCAGCCCCGGGTTTATTTGGCTGACCTTAATTCCATACTCATTCAGATCGATACGCATCCCGTTATTAATTGCGTCAACAGCATGTTTGGAAGCGCAATACACATTTCCGTTCGGATATACTTCCTTACCAGCAATAGAGCCAATATTTATAATATGCCCTGCAGATTTTTCGACCATACGCGGTAGCACCACCTTGGTTACATAGAGCAGGCCTTTCACATTTATATCGATCATGGCATCCCAATCGTCCAGACTTCCGGTTTGGATGGGTGCAAATCCATGTGCATTACCTGCGTTGTTTATAAGTATATCAATATCGCTCCAGTCACCAGACAGGGAACTGATGGAAGAAAATATCTCTTCCTTATTACGCACATCAAATGATAATGAAATAGTATCTGTTTCTTGCCCTAATTGTACTACAAGTCGTTTTAGTCGTTCTTTTCTTCTACCGCAAACGATGAGTCTGAATTTATGTTTTGCCAGCAATTTTGCCGTTGCTTCCCCAATTCCTGAAGTAGCACCTGTAATCAAAACAATTTTATTCCTCATTTCGACTTAATCTACTGAAAGTGAAAATATATGGCAATGACGTTGGAATTTAGACGATCAATTCCTTCACTCAGGTCATTCTTTCTTGTTGAAAGCAGATTTACAAGTCCTTTTGAAAAACGTATTTCAGGCGAAAACTTGAATAATGGATAATATTTATCCAATCCGAAGCCTATCTCAAGTATTAAATTGAATCGCTCGATTTGAAGCAGATCTGCATTTTCCTGAAGATCGCTAGTTCCGGAGGCCTCAAACCCCGGCGTTAGCCCTCCTATAAAATACATCCGAGTATTCCTTCTCCTGGCTGATTTGTATTTGACAAGTAATGGTAATTCTACCACAGTAGATTCTTCTACTTCTACTCTCTGTGAGGCGTTTAAAAAATTATATTCCAGTTTATATTCATAAAAACTCACCCTGGGCGTCAGCCTGAAGTCGAGGTATTCCGACAAATTTGCATTTATGATAAAGCCCAGTGAAAATCCGATTGACCACTTTGGTAAAATTGAATGAACCGAGTCAAGCATATCAACAAATGCCTGAGAGTATTTCATCTGAAATGAGGAAGCATGCAAACCTATGCTGAAACCATACGTAATAACTTTACGGCTATCGTAATTGGGGTTATAAATTACGTCACCTCCCTGCCCAAACACTATCATCGAACTTAACAGTATTAGAAGAAAGGTTACAAATATTATTTTTGCCCGGTATAGATCGCACTTATACCAAATGTCAACCGGTTGCATGATACTTTTTTAAATCCAACATTTTTTAGTAAATACACAAAGTCCTCTCCATTCGGAAATTCTTTAACCGACTCAGGCAGATATGAATACGCTGCGTTGTCTTTTGATATAAACCGTCCTATCTGAGGCAAGACTGTGTTAAAATAAAAGTTAAACAATTGTTTTAATGGGAAAACTTCTGGTACCGAAAACTCAAGAATTACCGCTTTCCCTCCTTGCGTCATTACACGGTATATCTCCTTTAAGCCTGAATCAAGATTTTCAAAATTCCTCACACCAAAAGCAACGATCACCGCATCAAATTTATTATCTTCAAAAGGAAGATTTTCCGAATCCCCGTATCGTAATTCAATCCTGTCCTGAAGATTAAGCTTATTGATTTTATTTCTTCCTACTTCCAACATCCCCTTTGAAATATCAATCCCAATGATTTTTTCGGGATTGAGTTTAAGTGCTTCAATGGCAAAATCTCCCGTTCCGGTTGCTACGTCAAGAATATACTCCGGCCGGTTTTTATTTAGCATCTTAATTGCTTTTTTACGCCAAAGAATATCAATCCCAAAACTGAGAAAATGATTCAGAAAGTCATACTTCCCACTAATGTTATCGAACATCACAGCAACCTGTTCTTTTTTACCAGTACTATTATCTTTATATGGAACTACTTCCATTAGTTTAAATTCGTAAAATTGAATAGAGGTGCAAATATCCTGATTAGTAAATTGAAATAATATAAAGTGCCGCTTTCTTACTTTTTGAAATTACTTGCTCAATATAACCATTTCTACGCGGCGGTTTAGTTCTCTTCCTTCTTTTTCGTCATCATTGCTGGCAAGCGGAAATCGTGACCCCAGGCCCCCTGTTTTAATACGACGGGTATCAATATTTTTACTTATCAGAAAATTCTTAACGGCAAGCGCTCTTTGTAATGATAATTCAATATTGTACTTTTCCGTACCCACCTTGTCCGTATAACCCACTATTCCGATTTGCATACCCGAATTTTCCGACATCATTTTCTCAAGTTTGTTCAGCTCGGTATATGACTCGTCCTTTAGAATGGTTTTATCAAAATCAAAATATAAATTATGTAAGACTTTACTATAACCTTTTACGAGTTTACTTAAGCGTATCACTCGTTCCACCGTAACGGCTTCACTGCCTGCGCCCGGTAAAGTCACATTATCATTGTAATATGCAAATCCTTTCATTTCTGCACTCAACTCATATTCCAGTTGTTTTTCATCAGTAATTGAAAACTCATATATCCCGTTATTTCCTGAATATGGTATCAGTATGTTGCGGCCTGCTACCTTCAAGCTAACCTTTGCGTCAAGAATCTCTTCCGATTCCGCATCAATCACTTTTATTAAAACGGTTACCGGTAACGCGTCAGGTTGTTTAATTTTTTCAATTTTCTCTTTATCGTCAATAAATGTAATTTCATAAATATCAGTAAATCCAAAACCATCTTCTCGAGTAGTTGCGTAGTATGCTCTGTAACCATCCACAGAAGGTGAGAAATGCACATCTTCGTCGGGTGTATTTATCGGATATCCTAGATTTTGTGGTAATCCCCAGGTATCAGAGGCTGTACTATAATCGGATTTATATATATCGAAGCCTCCCATTCCACGTCCACCAAGGCTTGAAAAATATAGTGTTTTGTTTTCACAACATATAAAAGGTCCCTCTTCGTCATATTCCGTATTGATAACCGGTCCCAGGTTTCTTGGCTTTTTCCAGCCACCAGAGTTATTCCGCTCGCTTACATAAATATCAAAACCTCCGTTGCCTCCAGGTCGGTTTGACGAAAAGTAAAGCCACTGTCCGTCTTCCGACAAAGTAACTCCGTTTTCGTTATATTCAGAATTAACCGGTTCGGGAAGTCTTTCAGCTTTCGACCATCTACCGTCAGATTGCAAAACCGACTTGAAGATATCACCACTGTTTACATCAGAATTATATATGTACAGTGCAGTTCCATCCTTAGAGAGTGCAAGGTTTGAATCGTGCGAGGGTGTATTTATTTGAGTGCCAATATTTTCAGCTTCACTCCAGGTGCCATCATTTTTTCTTACAGTAAAAAATATATCCTCAAATGGAAAATTATCGGTATGTACATCTTCCGAAATATTTCCATCACGTCTTCTGCTGGTAAAGATCAGTAGTGTTTCCTCCTTATTAAGTACTGGGGCATAATCATCGAATTCAGAATTTACACTGCTCCCAAGATTTACAATCGAAACCTTTCGTGGCGAGGCAACAAGCTCTTTACCTATCCCACATTCGCTGATTTTCCTTTTTACTGTTTTTAGTGTAACAAAATTTTCACCCGAATATTTAGGATGTTCGTTTATATGCTGAATATATTTGTTGTAGTAGGAAATCGCATCGTCAAATAAAAGTTCATAATGAAAGGAAACACCAATTTTGTAAAGCAAATCAAATGAATAATCCGGATCAAGTTCAAAGGTCTTAAGAAAATACTGTCTCGCCCTTCCCTTGTGAACTGATACAAGATACAACCGACCTGCCATAAAATTAGCCTTAATATTATCAGGGTCGGCATCAAGCGCCGCAAGATATTGTTCACGCGCCTGTTCGTAGGCCTGTGTAGCATTTAGAATTTCATCCCCGATTTCTACAAGTTGTTCAGCTAATTCTTTATTATTCTGGGCAAAAATGATGCAGGGAAATGCCAAAAAATACAATATAATAATGGAAAAACTGATTTTATGATTCATCCAGCTATAATATTGAATGGTTCATTATATAAAATTGAATTTTTTTGTAAAATAATTTAGTTTATGGTCAATTCAAATTGATTTAATCTAGAATTTGATTCGATATCGCTTTAAATGGTGCAATTTAGTTAATTCTTTTTGTTGAACAATGCATATAAAATCAGTACATTTTGTAAAAAGTAGTACTTCTTTTGATCAATGCCCATCACCGGAAAGAACCGAATTTGCTTTTATCGGACGATCAAATGTAGGTAAATCATCGCTTATTAACTTGGTTACAACCCGCAAAAGTATGGCTAAAATCTCATCCACACCTGGCAAAACACAACTCATAAACCATTTTTTGATTAATGATAAATGGTACCTGGTTGATCTTCCAGGGTACGGTTGGGCAAAAACAAGTAAGGAAAACAAAGCAAAATGGAAAATAATGATCCGCGAATACCTGGAAAAACGTGAAAACCTGGCTTTGACATTTGTATTAGTGGACATAAGGCTTGATCCACAACGAATTGATTCGGAATTCATCAACTGGATGGGCACTAAACAAATACCTTTTGTTATCGTGTTCACCAAAGTCGATAAAATTTCGAAAACCAAGGTTCAGCCAGCTATTATTAAATACAAAAAAACATTAATGAATACCTGGGATGCATTGCCTCACATAATTATTTCCTCTGCAAAAACAAAAACAGGAAAAGAGGAAATATTAAATTTTATTGATCAAACCCTCAAAGTGACCCCCTTTTAATCCAAAAGAAATAACTTTACCAATATTGATAATAAAAGCCAACGAATAGTAATACAAAATGAAATACAAAGATATAGCTTCTGTATCAGGCAAAAGCGGACTTTTTAGGGTGTTATCTCCGGCGAGATCCGGCGTGATATTGGAGTCGCTCAATGACGAAAAAATAAGAATTGTTGCCGGAATTCATCAAAAAGTATCGGTATTGGATGAAATCTCTGTATTTGTACATAATAAAGATGGATCGGTCCCTTTAAAAGAAGTTTTACATAAAATATATATTGAGTTTGAAGGCGATCCGGGTGTTGACAGCGCTGCTTCGTCAGAAGAATTTAAAGCATTTTTTAAACATATATTGCCTGAATATGATGAAAACAAGGTATATGTATCAGACATGAAAAAAATTGTTGGCTGGTATAACATCCTTTATAAACAACTCCCTGATCTGGTGAAAAAAGACCAAATAAGTACAGAAAAAGAAAAATAACCGGCAATGAAATGGGAATTCATGACCTGACCACAGCTTTGAGCTTTATTCAAAAAGACCTTTCGCTTCCTGAATCAGAAATTAACCTTTCTGAAAAACCTGAACTGGAAGAACTTCATCAATACCTGACAGCAGCCATCCGGAAGTTACTTAACAAAGATTTTAACCGGTTGATAAACATACTGTACCGGATTGACATTACGGAAAGTCGCGTAGCAAAAGTGCTTCATACCGATGATCCGATGCAAATCGCATCTGAACTTGCCAGCCTGGTTATAGAAAGAGAACTTCAAAAAGTGGCTACCCGCAAAATATATGCTAACCGCGACCTTTGAAATCCGCTACTTTTTCCACCATACTTGTTGAACCTACAAAAAACGGCACTTGCTGGTGAATATCTGTAGGTGCGATGTCAAGAATTCTTTTTTCCCCGTCCGTAGCTGCGCCTCCTGCCTGCTCGATAATAAATGCAAGAGCATTACATTCATACATAAGTCTGAGTTTACCGTTTGGGTTTTTAGCTGTAGATGGATACATATAAATACCACCTTTCAGCAAGTTTCGGTGAAAATCAGCTACAAGCGAGCCAATATACCTTCCGGAACAATTATTATTCCGGCAATCTTCAATAAACTGTTTTACATAATCGGGGAAACTATGGTATGATCCCTCATTTACTGAATAAATTCTGCCCTCAACCGGTATTTTCATCCGTGTATGCGACAAAAAGTATTCGCCAAGTGAAGGATCGTATGTAAATCCAAACACTCCATAACCCATTGTAATAACAAGCATTGTGGATGATCCGTAAAGCAAATACCCAGCAAGCACCTGGGTATTGCCGGGTTGCAAATAATCTTCACGGGTAATGACAGCGCCTACTGAAGATCTTCTTTTATAAATGGAAAAAATAGTACCGATCGACACATTTACATCGATGTTTGATGATCCATCAAGTGGATCAATTGCCACCACATACTTTGAATTTTTATTTACTTCTATCACATGTTCTTCTTCTTCTGAAATTATTGCGCAAACTTCTCCTCCTTTTTCGAGCGCACGTGAAAAACGGATATTTGCAAGAACATCCAGCTTTTGCTGATCATCGCCAGCTATATTTTTTGTCCCGATGCTCCCGGCAAGATTCATTAGGCCTGCTTTGTTGATCTCCCGGTTCACTACCTTGCCCGAAAGGGCAATATCCCTGAGGAGTTGCGAAAATTCACCGGTAGCGGTTGGAAAACGATCCTGGTTGCTTTTAATAAAACGATCCAGTGGTATCCCGATAGGTGCAGCAATTCTTGATTCTTCCATATTATCCATAGTTATACTTTATTCATCTGGAATCCCTATTTTCGCGCGAAAATAATTGTTAACAGCGTAATAAATAAATGCAGGTATTCAAATTTGGAGGTGCTTCTATAAATACTGCAAATGCAGTCAGAAAGCTCTTTGAAATCGTTTGCACTCGAAACAGTAGCCCACTAATTGTAATAATATCAGCAATGGGCAAATCAACCAATGTCCTTGAAGAAATACTAGACATAAAAATCCGAAATAACTCATTTAAAACTACTCTAAAAAAATTTAAAAAATACCATTTAGAAATATGTAAAATTCTATTTGATGATTCAGATAACAGAATTTTTTACGAACTCAACCAGATTTTTCTTAAACTTGAACATACATTAAATCGTGTGAATGCTGGCAAACATGATTGGTCATACGACCAGGTCATATCCTTTGGCGAAAAAATCTCTTCTCTAATCGTCTCTACATATCTGAATGTATCCGGATTAAAATGCAAATTACTTCCTGCAACAGATGTTATCAAAACCACAGGTGAATTTAGAGAAGCCAGGATTATCTGGGATTCAACGTCAGAAAAAATCAGGGATGCAGTTTCATTATATGGCAATTATGATATTATTCTATCGCAAGGTTTTATTGGTGCTGATAGTTCGGGCAATACCACTACCCTCGGTCGCGAAGGATCTGACTTTACCGCTGCCATATTTGCCAATTGTCTCAATGCAACCTCCCTAACGGTATGGAAAGATGTACCAGGGATTATGAATGCAGATCCGAGAATTACTGATGACCCCGTAATGTTTAATGCACTATCATATTACGAGGCTTCTGAAATGTCTTATTATGGTGCCAAAGTTATTCACCCTAAAACCATCAGACCACTTGCGAACAAAAACATACCGTTGTTTGTAAGAGGATTTTATGATTATGAGAAACCCGGTACACGTATTCACAATTGTAAGTCTGATCCAGAAATTTATGCGGTTATTTACAAAGGAGATCAGTGCCTTTTTTCTTTTCGGTTTGCTGATTTCAATTTTATAAGCGAAAAAAGTCTTGTTCGAATATATAGTGTGTTGAATGCCCTGAATATCCGAATAAATATGATGCAAAACTCCGCTATATCGTTTTCTATCTGCATTGATCAACATGAAAAGAAAATCCAGAAGCTTATCGAAATGCTACAGCATAAATTTGTATTGCACTATAACACCGGACTTAGGCTGGTTACGATTAAAAACTATGATCAGCATGCACTTGAGCAATATCGACCAAAAGTGGGATTACTGCTTGAGCAAAAGAGCAGATCCGATTATCAGGCGGTTTTCAAGCCTGCATATGCAAAACCTAATCTATGAGATATATTTCTTTATTTAAGCCGGACTAGTCATATTCCTTTTTAAAAAGGCATCTATCGAACGGTCAAGAATATTAAATACCTGCTGAAATCCATCTTCACCACCATAATACGGATCAGGTACTTCACCATCGCCCGGTTCTGGATCAAAATCACGCATCAATCTGACTTCAGCTTTTGAATTTTCTGGCTTCAACGCCAGCGTATCATACAAATTAGATTTATCCATCACAATGATATAGTCATAGTTACGAAAGTTATCCCCGGAAAGTTGACGCCCCAAATGATCGATTTGAACATTATTTCTATGGGCAACTTCAATGGTTCGATGGTCGGGAACCTGACCGATATGGTAATTCGCGGTTCCGCATGAATCAGCTGAAATATCCTGGCTGTGGCCTGTGTCTAATACTTTTTGATTGAAAATGGCTTCAGCCAATGGCGACCTGCAAATATTCCCCAGGCAAACAAATAAAACTTTCATACAATTCTCATTAACCAGCATAACATCAAAAACAATTTGTTGTTTTTCAATGTGAAATTACATTTCTAACTTAACAGCCTGAAATTTTAATACTCTTAATATGGAATTCATTAATGTCAACAGTGCCATTGACACCCGGATCGCCCTCATACAACTTAACAGGCCCAATGAACTGAACGCACTTAACCTTCAACTGATGAGTGAGCTCAGGGATGCGTTGAAAGAACTGGATAAAGATGATAATGTACACGTGATAATCATTACAGGTAATGAGAAAGCATTTGCGGCCGGTGCAGACATAAAACAGATGGCAGGCAAAACTACGATTGACATGTGGAAGATGGATCAGTTCAGTACCTGGGAACAGATCCGAAAAACCAAAAAACCTTTAATTGCAGCCGTATCTGGTTTTGCCCTGGGCGGCGGTTGCGAGCTGGCTATGACCTGTGATCTGGTTGTGGCGTCGGAGACAGCAAAATTTGGCCAGCCCGAAATTAATATCGGCGTGATGCCCGGTGCCGGAGGTACCCAACGGCTCACAAAAGCCATCGGGAAAGTCCGCGCTATGGAGATGGTACTTACAGGCAAATTCATTTCCGCACAGGAAGCCCTTGATTACGGCCTGATCAACAAAGTTGTTCCCGTAGAACTGTATCTCGAAGCTGCCGTCTCGCTCGCAAAAAAAATCTCGAGCATGTCGCCTATTGCAGTACAGTTAGCAAAAGAAGCAGTAAACCGGTCCTTTGAAACACATCTGGACCAAGGATTAATACTGGAGCGTAAGAATTTCTACCTGGCATTCGCATCCGAAGATCAGAAAGAAGGTATGCAGGCATTTATTGAAAAAAGAAAAGCTGTGTTTAAGGGAAAATAGGATGAATCAAGAAGCTTTTTTTAATTTCATTTTTTTAGTTAAAATCCATATAGTTAAGTGGATATAGTTTCCTGAATTTTTTATATTTAGCAAAACCTTATTCAGGGATGTGCAGATACCCATTCTTCACCATCTTCAAAAATCTCTTTCTTCCAGATAGGAACAGATTTTTTTAATGCATCAATAATATACCGGCAGGCTTCAAATGAATCGTGCCTGTGTGGTGTTGAAACGGCAATAATCACCGTGGCTTCTCCAACCCTGAGTTTCCCCACACGATGATGAATAATAATTTTTTCGATCGGCCATTTTGTGGTTGCTTCTTCCGCGATCTTACGCATCTCTTTAATAGCCATTCCTTCATAGGCTTCATACTCCAGGTTTACTACGTTCCTTGAATCCGTTTTATTCCTCACAGTGCCCACAAAAATATTGACAGCACCAGTATTTCCAGCCTGTACATTTACATACGCCTTTTCCACCTCCAACGCATTTTCAGTGACATGTATTTCCTGATAAATTTCCATAATTTAATGAATTAACCACCGCTCACTGGGGGTATAAGAGCTATTTCATCATCCTCATGCAACACTTGTTCACTTTTTGCATAGGTATCGTTAACAGCTACAAAAAGGCTTTGCAGGTCGTTAAACGATGGATATTTATTTCTCAGGTAATTCAGCAATCCAGCCACATTTTCATTTTCTGGCAAATCAACTGAAATATTTCGATCTCCCACAATGTCACGGGCAATTCCAAACAATAATACGGAAAGCTTCATATACAATATATTCGAAACGAAATTAACGTAATATACCCAAAAATTTGGCCATAAGTTCGTTAAATTTGCTTCGGTCACTCGTTGAAAAAGGTATTATGTCAGAAATAAAAGTTCGGCAAATTTATGATAATTACAATCGACCCATACAATACATGCGGCTGGCTGTTACAGATCGCTGCAACCTACGGTGTTTTTATTGTATGCCTGAGGAAGGGATACATTTTGTTCCTAAAAAAGAACTATTACGTTACGAGGAAATGGAGCGGCTGGTGAGCCTGCTTGCTCCAGTCGGCGTTTCTAAAATCAGAATTACAGGTGGAGAACCCTTTGTAAGGAGAGACTTGATGCCGTTCCTGAGCAGACTTACGAGGATTCCGGGAGTGAAACAGGTGAATATCACTACAAACGGTGTGTTTACCTGGAAGTATATGGAACAACTGAAAGCCATCGGCATTTCTTCTATAAACCTGAGCCTGGATACACTGGATCCGAGCCGTTTCTTTGAGATCACCCGGCGCGACAATCTGAAAGAAGTAATGAAAACTATGGATGCCGCTATTAAACATGATATTCCATTAAAAGTTAATTGTGTGGTTATCAACGGGATGAATGATGAAGACATACTACCCATGACTGAACTTGCAAAAGATAAACCTGTAAACGTACGTTTTATTGAAGAAATGCCTTTCAATGGCGACGGGAGGAAGTATGCAAGTTTAAAATGGAATCACAACAAGATAATCGGGTTGATCAAAACGCATTATCCCGGTATCATTAGAATTTCTGACCCGATCCATTCCACTTCTGCCAATTATCAGATACCCGGTTTTAAAGGTAAAGTAGGAGTAATTGCTGCTTACAGCCGGACTTTTTGCGACTCCTGTAATAGGGTAAGAGTGACCGCCATAGGCATGCTGAAAACCTGCCTGTATGATGATGGCGTTTTTGACCTTAAAAACCTGCTCCGAACCGAACCGGATGACCAAAAAGTTCTCGACCAACTTATCCGGATTTTTCAAAAACGTTCAAAAAATGGCTTTGAGGCTGAAAAACTCAGAGATAAAACCAATCCCATTGGTGAGTCTATGGCTACCATTGGCGGATAGGTTATCAAAAAATAAAAATATTCGAGCGAGTCAGTACAAAGTAAAGTAGCTATTCCTCAAATAAAGCAAAGTTATTCGCACTACATAACTTGAAAATTATAGTCTCTGACCCATTTTAGCTTCTATTTGTTCGTATAAGGAAACCAAATCCTTACTGGTTTCCTCCCAATTCCATTTTTGTAAAACCGCCATTTCCGCCTTCCTCCCATATTGGATTCTCTCTACTTCATGGCTATACATCCAGTCAATTTTATCAGCAAGATCTTCTGGGTTACCTGCCTCGAAAATCAATCCGCTTCCGGTATTTCTGACAACTTCAGCCTGAGCCGGACAATCACTGACAATGAGCGGCTTACCTATTGCCATATACTGGAAAATCTTATTGGGATAGGTAGTATCATGATGTGGATTTTTTTTTAGTGGAGAGATACAGACGCCAGCCATATGTATATAAGACGGAAAAAAAGAAACATCCTGCCATCCCTCAAAGGATACATGCTCCTTCAAATCCAGCTCATTTACCATTTCTCTTAACCGGATATCTTCATTATTCTCTCCCACCAATACAAGTAATATATCGGGTATTTTTTCTCTGAGTAAATTAACAGATTCGATCGCATCATCAGTGCCTCTTCGCAAACCAGTATCGCCCAGATAAAGAACTACGAATCTGCCCCTGAATTTCTTGCTTATTTCCGAAATGATTGGATATTTTAAAAAAATATCCTTACGGATTGTATTCGGTACTACAATTATTTTATCAGCACTTTTCATTCCCGCAGCTACAACTTCCTTTTTTGCTAATTTAGTTACCAACACAAGAAAATCCGATTCACGTATATATTTATCCTGATATTTTTTCCAACGTTCAGGATCAATCAGCAATCTTCCCTTAAGAGTATTAACATGCCGGTAGTATTTCATGATTTCAGGTCGGTTTTCATGAAGATCCAAAACAACAGGCAGTCCGGTGTTATTGACATAAGAGACGGCCCTGGCTACTTGCATATCATGAATATGAATTACATTTATGGAATACCGGTGCAAGAAGTCCTTAATTTTTGTCTTTAAAATCCAATGATAGAATGGTATAGAATATGCCAGGGCTGAAAGTTTGAATGTGAATATCCCCGCAGAATACCGGACAACGTTTATACCATTAATTAATTCCTTTTTTTCTCTATTCTGATATGACAGAGAAAACAGATAAACGCTAAATCCTGCCTTGATTAAACTTATCGCTTCATTTTCCACTCTTGAATCGGGTGGAAATTCATTATCAAGTATCATACCTATCCGCAGTGTCATCGGCTACAATTTGATGTTTTAAACATGACAAGATTAATCAAATCCTTTTAAATCATTTATAATTGCATATAAACTATTGTCATTAAAAAAGATAATCTGTGGGATCAACGTATTATGAGACAGTCGTACGTGTTGCCGGCCAACCACATTTTATAAAAAAAAACATAGTTGTCCCTAAGTCTCTGTCATTAAAATATTTGAAATACCGGATTCTAAGGCCACTACTAAAAGTTTATAATAAAATACTCAAAGCTGGATTTCGGGCAAAAACGCCGTGGATTTCTCCAGCTTGTATTAGTATTTTTAATTCGATTTTAACAAAAAGTATGAAGGGGCTCGAATATGGTTCAGGTATAAGCACCATTTACTTTGCACATAAAACAGGATTTCTTATAAGCATTGAGGATAATAAAATTTGGTATGAAAATATCCGTACACTTCTTAAGAAATCAAATTTCAGTAATGTGGAATACATACTTATCCATCCGGACCATCCGGAAACAAAAAAAAAGATCGAAAATAGGTATAAAGCTAAATTTGATTCTGAAAATCTGAATTATAAAAATTATTTTGAATATATGTCCCGTTTTCCCGACAATCATTTCGATTTTATTCTTATCGACGGTCGTGCAAGGGTAGAATGCAGCAGCCGTGCAGTTAACAAATTAAAAAGCGGTGGTATATTTATCCTTGATAATTCGGAAAGGACCAGGTATAAACCGATTCATGATATGCTTAAAGACTGGCAAAAAGTACGAACAACCACTGGACTGACGGACACTACCCTCTGGTTTAAACCCTGATAGCAGTGGGAATTATAATACGTCAAAGCGCCTGGTCAACGCTGCTGTCAATCGCAGGGATCATTCTTGGTTACCTGAATGTACTTTATTTTTTTCCGCAATACCTTACTCCTGGTCAGATTGGGCTTACCCGGGTAATTCAGGATTTCGCAATGCTAATGGTACCATTTGCACAGCTGGGAACAAGCCAGGCAACCATCCGGTTTTTCCCAGCGATTGTAAAAGATGCCCGGAAAAGTGAAGGTTTTTTTACGCTAATGCTTTTTCTGGCTACAATGGGTTTTATAGCATTTTTACTTATATTTTCTCTTTTAAAATCACCTGTTATTGCCATCTTTTCATCAAAAGCACCTGAAGTTACTACCTATCTATGGCTTGTTATCGTTTTGGTTTATATCCTTGTATTATTCAATATTATTACTGATTTCACACGTTCGCATCTCAATATAACGGTACCAAATTTTTTAAAGGAAATACTACTTCGCCTGCTTACTACCCTTTCTATTGCATTGTATGTATTTAGTGTGGTTGATTTCAATGAATTCCTGTTATGTATTGTTGGAATTTACTTTATAAATCTTCTGTTATTATCGGTTTATCTAATGTACAAAGGAGTCATCAAAGTAAATTTCAGTTTTTTTTTAACTTTCACGTTCAGCGACGTAAAACCAATTGTTAAGTATGGAATGTTTGCCTTATTAGGTGCCGGTGGAACAATCATCATCTCGAAAGTTGACAGCATCATGGTAACATCTATGCTTGGTACTCACTTCAATGGCATCTATACAACCGCATTTTATATGGCGGTTGTCATTGATGTTCCAAGAAGAATGATCACACAGATCAGCACCCCGCTAATAGCCCGGTCACTTGAAAACAACAGGATGAATGAAATAGCAGACATTTACTCCAAAAGCGCCCTTAATCAACTGATCATTGGATTACTTCTATTTATCGGCTTGTATGTCAATCTTGATAATATTTATCAGCTGATACCGAAAAGCGAGATCTATGTACTTGGAAAATGGGTAGTAATATTCATTGGAATCGGCAAGTTGTTCGATATGGGTGCTGGTTTAAATGGAGAGATTATTATTCTTTCTAAATACTATAAAGTGAATATTATCTTAACTGCAATTCTTGCATTGATCACCATAAGTGCCAACCTGTTATTTATCCCAATTTATGGTATCGTGGGTGCTGCATTAGGCACAGCGCTTTCACTTATCATTTTCAATGTGATTAAGTTTTTATTTGTGTATTATAAATTAAAACTCCAACCTTTTACATATAATAATCTTAAAGTATTGATCATTGGTGGGCTAACATTATTGGTTGGCAGGTACATTCCCCAAATTGAAAACATCCTTGTGGATATTGCCGTGCGTTCTGCTGTGATTTTAATGGTTTATACTGGTTCAATTGTGATTACAAGGTCCTCGGAAGAAGTAACTCAGCTTCTGCAAACTGCTATTCGTTTCATCCGTAAAAAGCAATAGCCTCTTTCAGAGTCTCACTCACGTAATCAATTTGTAGATCTGATATTCCCGGATAGATCGGAAGTGAAAGTATTCTGTTGGCCATATTTTTGGCCATGGGAAAATCGCAACTTCGCAGATTTAAGTGTTCAAACGGTTCAAGTTCAGTCAGAGGTAACGGATAATGCATAAACGTCTGAATACCTCTTTGTTCCAAAAATCCCTGGACTTGATAATGATTTTCAATCTGGATCACAAACAAATGATATACATGCCTGGTGTATTTCGGGGTTACCGGAAGCTTGACAAGATTGCCGGTTAACTGCATGCAATATCTCGCTGCTGCTCTTACCCGTCTTATATTCCAATCGTCCAGATATTTTAGCTTGGTAATAAGAATTTTTGACTGTAATGCATCTAAACGACTGTTTCTGCCAATGATTTTATGTTTGTTTTTCCCGTTCTGACCATGATTTGCCAGTATTCTTATTTTGTCAGCAAGTTTATTGTCGTTAGTGGTCACACAACCTCCATCTCCAAGGGCGCCAAGGTTTTTTGTCGGGTAAAAGCTAAAGGCACCTGCCCATCCTATGCTTCCTGTTTTCCTTTTATTATACGCCGCACCTACCGACTGTGCACAGTCTTCTATAATCCGGATGCCATATTTTTCAGCAATAATGCCGATCTCCTTCATTTCAGCAGGGAGGCCATAAAAATGCACCACAATAAGTGCTTTTGTATTTGGTGTAATCTGCGCCTCCATAATGGAAGGATCAAGGGTGTAATAATCCGTATGCACGTCAACAAATACTGGTTTGGCACCTGTTCGGATCACGCTTGAGGCCGAAGATATCCAGCTGTAGGCAGGAACAATCACTTCATCACCCTCCCCTATCCCACCTGCTTCAAGAATAAGTTCAAGCGCGTCAGTACAATTTCCAGTGCCGATGCAATTCTTTACTCCTATGTATTCAGCAAATGCATTTTCGAACTCTTCCACACATTCTCCGCCGATGTAAACAGACTCAGACAAGAAAGTTGTGATGCTTTCCGCTATCTCATTTTTAATCAAATTGTTCTGCCAGGTGAGATCGTTGAATAGAATGTTCATAGCCTGTCCAAAATGGTTGCCAGTTGTCCAGTAAGTGCCTTGCGCGTATATTTTTCTAATCCTTCTGTATTTGGAAAGTTACTGTTTTTGTAATGGTTGAAAAAGTCGTTTAATGTATTTTTTATGGATTTTTTATCATTGGAAGAGCACATTTTTCCCGCTCCTGCTGAATCAATGATCTTAGCAGCATCCGAGTCAACAGGCCCCAGCCCCAGAATGTATTTCCGTGATGCAAGATACTCAAACAATTTAGCCGGGATGTGGCCTTTTGCACTCGGCGATTCGTTAAGAAGCAGCAAATTTACAGCGCAGCGGCTATAATGTTCTATTATGGTGTCATGTGGCAGATAACCGAGAAATTCAAATTTATTTCTAAAAAGCACACTGTTATGGAGGTAGTTTAAAACAGCACGCGATACCATCCCGCTGAATCGGAATTTGAAACTATTTTTGAAAGCATCATTTTCATTACATAGTTCGGTGACAGCGTCCCATAAACCTACCGGGTTTCTGAAATCATTGATCAAACCAGAATGGTTAATAATAAATTCATTATGATTACCGGAATATGTTGTTGCGAAATCCTGCTTATCAAAGCCATTTGTGATTACATCAACTTCACAATTATGATCATTCCGAATATCAGATGCCCATGATGGGCTTACTGTGAGCACCAAGTCGGTATGTTCGACTACCTTTTTTTCCAATCTATTATGCGCATTTTTTGCAAGTTTTGTCAAATTAAAGTGCGTTAGCATATCCCACCTGCTCCAAGGATCGCGAAAGTCTGCAATCCATTTGACACCCGTTTGCTTTTTTAGCTTCAGACCGATCAAGTGCATGGAATGCGGAGGGCCAGTCGTAACCAAACAGTCGATTTTGTTGGTTTTTAAATATTGAGTCAGAAACCGAACCGACGGTCGTATCCAGGCAATTTTTGGATCAGGTATGAATATATTGCCCCTTATCCATAATGCTGTTTTTTGAAATAAACCTGAATTTTTTTCCGTTGTCAAAATGCCCTGCAACCTACTTTTCTTACCTGTAAATGCATCAAAAACAGCGTAAGGCTCCCAAATCGGGTACCGGATCACCTCTACACCATCCGGCACATCGGAAGCCAGAGTAGGATCTTTAATACTGAAATTTGGGTTTTCAGGTGTGAATATAATGGGATTCCAACCATACTCAGGAAGGTATTTAGCAAATTTAAGCCATCGTTGCACGCCCCCTCCACCTAAAGGAGGCCAGTAATAGGTAACGATAAGAATTTTCTTCATCAACGCAAATATACGCCGAGCATGAAAAAGAAATATTTTGTAATTACTTTTGCCGCTTATTAAATAATTCACGTATGAAAAGAATTGCAGTTTTTACCTCAGGAGGGGACGCTCCTGGAATGAATGCCTGCATACGCGCCGTTGTAAGAGGTGCTGTATACTATAACCTCGAAATTTATGGTGTAAATCACGGGTACAAGGGATTGATTGATGATGATATACATCGGTTGCACTCTAATTCCGTAAGTAATATTCTTCAGAAAGGAGGAACCATGCTTAAATCAGCAAGATGTGACGAGTTTAAAACCAAAGAAGGTAGAAAAAAAGCCTATCAAAACTTGAAGAAAAGAAAGATTGACGGAATTATTGGAATTGGTGGCGACGGAACTTTTAAGGGTCTTTCAAGTTTTTTTGAAGAGTTTAAAATACCTGTAATGGGCATTCCGGGCACCATTGATAACGATATTTTTGGCACCGATTTTACCATTGGGTACGATTCTGCCGTAAACACCGCTCTTGACGCTATTGATAAGATTAGGGATACGGCAGATTCGCACGGACGGATTTTTTTTGTGGAAGTTATGGGAAAAGACTCAGGACATATTGCACTAAGATCTGCTATCGGTGGCGGAGCTGAAGCAGTTATTTTGCCCGAAAAAAATACCAATGCTACAGATATTATTAATTATATCCGGGAAGATATGCGCAGAGAAAAGACATTTTCTATCATCATTGTTGCAGAAAAAGATTCACCCGGAATTTCCATAGGCGTGGCTGAAGTTGTACGCAAAACACTCCCTGATAAAGATATCAGAGTTACTATTCTGGGTCATATACAACGAGGCGGGAAGCCTTCGGGTATGGACCGGATACTTGCCAGCACGCTCGGACTTGCAGCAGTTGAAGCATTGATGGATGGTCATAAGGATAACATGGTAGGCCTTATCAATAATGAACTGGTTTTTACAACACTGAAAGAAAGTTTTTCAAAAGTAAAGCCACTCAATACGGATTTGCTTAGGTTGGTGAAAATACTAAGTATTTAACTGTTCAGGGCTATTACTGAACCTTTGACTTAATAAATGCAACAATTTCCTCAAACCGGTCAGGATGAAACCACCTGTATTCAAGATCTCTTTTAAACCAGGTGATTTGCCTTTTTGCATAACGCCTTGAATTTCGTTTCATCAAGCTGACAGCTTCGTTATAATCATATTTCCCGTCAAGATGACAAAAGACTTCCTGGTAACCGACCGTTTTAAGGGCATTATGATTCCGGAATGAAATCAACGATTTTGCTTCTGCAAAGAGCCCTTCTTCAATCATCCGGTCCACCCGTTGGTTGATCCGGTCGTACAAATCGGACCTGTCCCGATTAAGACCCAATTTGACAATACCAAACGGTCTCTCACTTACTACCCTTTTCCTAAATAGCGAATATGGTTTTCCTGAAGCACGGATTACTTCCAGGGCACGAATTACCCTTTGTGGGTTTTGCATATCAACAATATTATAATACTCCGGATCATTAACACGCAGTTCTTCCAATAATTGTTCTAGTCCTGAGGCTTCATATTCTTCGTTTAAATTATTCCGGATATCTGAATTCACCACCGGAAATTTGTCCAGCCCTTCGCACAATGCATTTATATACAAGCCTGATCCACCACTGAGGATTAATAGATTTTTTTTGCTGAAAACTTTATCACAAATTGCCAACGCCTCTTTCTCAAAAATACCTGCATTAAAAAAATCATTCAACGTCTTTGATCCGATAAAATAATGATTCACACCTGCCATTTCGCCGATGGAAGGCTTTGCCGTACCAATGCTCATTTCACGGTAAACCTGCCTAGAATCTGCATTGATAACTGAAGTGTCAAAATATCTTGCTAATTTTATAGTTATTGTTGTTTTACCAACTGCAGTGGGACCCGCAATGACAATCAGATATTTTTTTAATTTACCCGTCATTAAAAGTCCCTTTAGTTGAAAATATGTTATTGATCAAAACCCTAATATTAAGAAATAAACTGATTTAAACCGTAAGGTTAAAATAATCATATTTAGTAAATTTACAGTACAATTGTTTTCTTACTAAGTTGTTACAAAGATCCATTATATCGTCCGACCACGAACAAACAGATAATAACGGCAAACAAAGTGCTGTCTCTATCACCAATAGTTTGTTTGATCAAATTACGGCATGCATTTTTATTCTTGATGATGAATTACGCATAAAATACTGCAATCCGGTAATAAAAACCGACCTTGGATACGACCAGCGACATCTCCTGAAGTTAAGGTTCGTTGATAACCTCATCCCGGAAATCAGACGAAGCAAAATATCCAATACTTTAAATCAGTACCTAGCCGGAAAGGTACCTAAATACTTCAATTGTGAAATACTTACAAAAACAGGAAAAGTCCGTATTTATAAGTTTCAACCCATTTTGACCCAGCATGTTACACCACCAGAACTAATACTGATCGGAAATGACAATACATTGGAAATAAAAAAAATCAAGTCAATTAAAAAGTCGAATGACCGGCTATGGGATATTTTTGATAACGCATACGACCTGATTCAAATTATAAAAACGGATGGTTCCATTTTGCTTGTTAACAATACATGGAAAGAACGGCTTGGTTATACCAGCCAACAATCCGGAAATATGAACATACGCGATCTTATTTTTCCGCCATTTCTTGAAAAAACAATACAAACCATTCAGGAAGTTGGTAAAAGGGGGAAAACTGAAAAATTTGAAACGATATTTCTTGATACAAACAAACATAAAGTATTTCTAACAGGCACCATCCATCCTAAAATCGTACGAAATAAAGTTATTGAGTTCAGATGTGTGTTACGTGATGTTACTGAAAATATAAAAGCTGAAAAAGCTAAAGATCTCTACTACCGCATTGCCAATCATACCATTCAAAGTGCCGATTTACCTACACTGTTCGGTAAAATTCATTCCGAACTGATGAAGGTTATCGATGCGGATAATTTCTACATAGCGCTTTACGACAAAGACAAGGATCAGGATAAGATTAAATTTCCATATTTTATAGACGAAAGTCACGACAATGAAGAAAAATATGCAGACCGAAAAATTAGTAAGGGGCTGACCGAATATGCCATATTTCTTGCCAAGCCTCTCTTGCTTTACAAAAAAGATATTGAAAAACTGATTGCAGAAGGAAAAATTTCACCAATAGGCACTATGCCACAGGTGTGGTTAGGAACGCCGTTAAAAGTAGATGAACATATAATCGGAATAATTGCAGTGCAATCTTACAGTGATAAATCAAAATACTCACTTAAAGACCTTGAATTGCTTGATTTTATCTCCGGACAAATTGCTCTGTCGATTGATATCAAGGAAACCGAAGAAAAACTGAATAGTCAGACAGCTCGTTTAAATGCAATTTTTGAAAGTAGTCCACATCTTATCTGGTCGGTTAACCGGAAACAGGAGCTAACATCTTTTAATCAGAATTACTTTGATGCGATACTTAAGGAATTCAATTTAAAACCTGATGTATCCTACGAAAAAGACGGAACGCTTATAATTGAAAAATATGACGATTTCTGGAACAGAAAATATGAAGAAGCCTTCCAGGAAAATCAACTCCATTTCGAAATAAAACTTAAGAAAGACAATGGCGATGAAGTCTGGAAAGATATTTTCTTGAACCCGATCTATCAGCCGGACCATACCATTGACGAAGTATCAGGCATTGCTACGGATGTTACTGAAAAAAAACTTTCAGAGATAGCTGTCCTTGACAGTGAAGAAAAATTCCGGACCATTTTTGAGTCTATTCAGGATCTCTATTTTAGGTGCGATTTTGATGGATCACTGAAAATGATCAGCCCTTCGGTGCATGAAATATTGGGATATACAACGGAGGAGGTACTAAACACTACAGTAACAAAATACTACCTGTTTAAAGCGGTTAATAAAAACCTGGTTAACAATATTAAAAAAAATAAACGTATCAAAAACCTTGAAATTTCATTAATTCATAAAAATAAGAAAATACTGCAATGCATTTGCAATGTCAGACTTGTTTATGACAAATCCGGAAATCCCTATCAAATTGAAGGAATTATAAGAGATATTACGCAGTTAAAACTTGCAAATATTGAACTGATCAAGGCGAAAGAACTGGCCTTGAAATCGCTGAAAGTAAAAGAGCAATTCCTTGCTAACATGAGCCATGAGATCCGCACACCTATGAATGGAATTATCGGGATGATAGACCTGATAGCTGACACTCCTTTAAACAAGGAACAAACGAAATACATAAAAACCATGAAAAAGTCATCAGAAACTCTTTTACACATTCTGAATGACATCCTTGACCTTTCAAAAATAGAGGCAGGAAAAATGGAATTACGTGAAACACCCATTAGAATAACCGAAGTAATGGAAAAGCTGACTGCATTATTCAGCCAGCTGGCACTTTCAAAAGATATCAGTCTGAATTATCACATAAGCAAACAGATACCCAAAGTCATTATTTGTGATGAAACAAGAATTTTGCAGGTGCTTGCAAATCTTACCTCTAATGCATTAAAATTTACACCCAATGAAGGTTCGATAGATATAGGCGTAAAGGCAGAACGCCTGGAAGATAAAATGCTGATGATGCGGATCGAAGTACATGATTCTGGAATTGGCGTTGCAGATGAATATCTTGATAAACTTTTTACAAGCTTCACTCAGGTAGATAATTCTCCTTCAAAATTATATGGTGGTACAGGACTCGGACTTGCTATTTCCAAAGAGCTATGTACTTTGATGAGTGGAGACATCGGGGTACATTCAAAACCAGGTCTTGGAAGTACATTCTGGTTTACTTTTGCCGCTAGAATACCTGGAGCAACAGAGCTTAAACAAAAACAGTTTGAAGCGTCGTTGCATAACGAAAGTTACGATTCGCTTTCCGGCATGACCCCTGATGTGTTGATAGTGGATGATAACAGCATAAACCGGCATGTAGCATCCGAAATTCTGCGGAAAGCAGGCTGCAAGGTTAAAGTTGTTGACAGTGGATTCAGTGCCATTGAGAATGTAAAAGAAAAAGATTTTGATATTATTTTCATGGATATTCAGATGCCAGAAATGGACGGTATTCAAGCGACTAAGATCATAAAATCACTTCATTTGAAAAAAACCCCACCCATCATTGCAATGACAGCCTATTCACTTGAAGGAGATAAAAACAAATACCTTCTTGAAGGTCTTGATGACTATGTGTCCAAACCGCTGCGAGCCAGTAAACTCATCAACAAAATAAAAATATGGCTTTTAAAAACCGGAAAATCTAATATTTCGGGAATAAATCATAATGCTGAAATTGACTTAAACTCCGGGAATAGAGAAAATTTAAAGGTTGTTAATTCTGAAGTAGTTGACAAGCTCCGCAAATACGGTAATGAAGATTTTATTAAATCCGTATTCAGGGATTTTATGGATGAAGCACAGGCCCAAATAAAACTATGTGTGGATTCAGTAAAAAATGATGACTACAAGAAAATTTTAGATAACTTACATACCTTAAAAGGCAATGCAGGTACGTTAGGAATTGAGAAGGTAGCACATATGGCTTCTTTTATCGAAGCAAAATTGAGAAATCAGGATCACACCAATCTTGATAAAGATTTGAAAATTTTAGGTGCAACAATCCTGGAATTTGAAAACCAATTTACTGATATCATTAATAACTAATTATTAAATGGGAAAAAAAGTTCTTATTGCAGAAGACAGCTCGGTTATTCAAAATTTTACAAGAAAAATACTGGAACAACAGCGTTTTGAAATAGCTCTGGTTAAAAATGGGCAACAGGTCATTGATAAAATTAAGACTGAGGATTTTGACTTGATTCTCATGGACATTAATATGCCTGTTCTAGACGGTATGGAGTGTACACGGCAAATCAGAGCTATGAATGATCAGAAAAAATCAAGGGTTCCGATACTGGCTATTACAGGTAATGCAAAAAATTATAGCCTGGAAGAATTTAAAGAAGCTGGAATAAATGAATTCCTTCCCAAGCCACTTGATTTTGATAACCTTGTAAAAATGGTAATCCAATATACTTCCTGATTAATGACCATAAAATACTCCAGACATTATTTACATAAGCTGGAAGATTTGATGGCCGAAACTGATTATTTACTACGATACGAAAAAGGCAATTTCAAATCGGGATATTGCATTTTATTGAAAACCCGGACTGCGGTGATAAATAAATATTACTCCATTGAAGGTAAGGTTTATTGTCTGATCGATATTATTAAATCAATTGAATTTGATCGCACAAAACTCAGTGAAAAGAACCAAAAGCTTTTTACAGAGTTATCTCAAACCAAATTAATACTTTGACTATAACATTTTTAGGAACCGGCACGTCACAGGGTGTGCCAGTTATAGCCTGTGACTGTGAAGTGTGTAACTCCCTCGACTTCAGGGATAAGCGTACACGAACTTCAATTCATATAGAGGTGGATGGACAAAGTATTGTAATTGACACCGGACCAGATTTTCGACAGCAAATTCTCAGGGAGCGTATCCATAAACTGGATGCGATAATCTTCACACATCAACACCGTGACCACACGGGCGGACTGGATGACGTACGTTCATTTAATTTTAAGCAAAAATCAGACATGCCGATTTATGGCAGCCGGGCTGTTATCGAGCAATTAAAAAAAGATTATGAATACATTTTTAACCCAAGCGATTATCCGGGAGTTCCAAGGGTTATTGAATTTTTAATTGACAATAACACCTTCCGGATCAACAATACAAACATAATTCCTATCTATCTGTTGCATCATAAACTTCCGGTACTCGGATTCAGGATATACGATTTCACCTACATTACTGATGCAAATTATATTGATCAAGACGAAAAGGAAAAGATAATGGGAAGCAAGATTTTGGTAATCAATGCATTACAAAAAAAACATCATATTTCTCATTTTAATCTGCAGGAGGCGCTTGACATTATTTCCGAGTTAAAACCAGAGAAAGCATATCTTACACATATCAGTCACTATCTTGGCCAAAGCAGGCAGATAGAGAAAGAATTACCTGATAATGTAATGCTTGCCTATGACGGCCTTAAGATTGATCTTTAACCGTGCATCTGAGCTACTATTTTATCCGGCAGATAGCATTCCGGTTACACGAAGTTTTGCAGGGAAAATCGTTATCAGAGGCCTATACACAGAGTAAAGATGAAATCATATTCCGGTTTAATGATTTTAGTAAACAACCGGACGATAGAGGTATAACTTTTTTTATTAATGCATACCTGACTTCCGTATTTTGCTGTCTTACTTTCCCCAAACAGCATCAGAGAAAACGGAAAAACAGTATGAATCTGTTCCGGGATATAGTAGGTCTCAAAATCCTGGAAATAAAGCCATTTGAAAATGAACGGGCATTCACAATCCGGTTCAAAGATGCATTTCAACTGATATTCAAGCTGTTCGGTAACCGATCTAACATCCTTTTGTTCCATGATGAAACGTGTATTGAAATGTTTCACGACAAAATGTCAGGTGACTCACAGCTGAATCCATCTGCATTTGACATACCCAACAATGCTGATTATACATCCTTCGTTCAAAATCCAGATTTAAAAACAACTTTTCCTATGTTAGGGAAACTCCCTGAATTATACCTTAATACGCTGGGGTATAAGAATGCTAATGCCCGGGAAAAATGGGATTTGATACATAAAACTATTGCACTGCTAATGCATCCTGAATCATACTTTTTAACAAGAATAGATGACAAATGGCATCTTTCTCTTTTGTCAATCGGCCAGGTACAAACTGAAATAGATAACCCATTTGAGTGCGTCAGTTTATTTTTCAAGTTATTTATCAGACAAGATAAGTTCAACCATGAAAAACAAAAAATACTGACTCAGCTAATGCGGAAGAAAACAAAAGCCAAAAACTATATTTCCAAAACAAAAGCTAAACTTTTTGAATTAAAAAAAGGAAGCAGTTATCGTCAGATGGCAGATATACTAATGTCAAATTTGCATGAGATCAAACCTAATGCCAAAAGCGTGATTCTTCATAATTTCTATACCGGCAAAAACGTTGAAATAAAACTAAAACCTGATCTGACAACTCAAAAAAATGCTGAAATTTATTACAGAAAATCGAAAAATATATCAATTGAAATTGAAATATTGTCGGAAACCATCAAGCGTAAAACAACCTCTCTGAATAAGACTGAAAGCACTATTATCTCCATTCACGAAATTTATGATTTAAAAAAATTAAGCGCATTTACAGTCCAAACTGGCTTGAAAAGGGATACAATGCGTAAAATAGAATCTGTCCCTTACATAGAGCGGGAATTTATGGGATGGAGGATTCTCATTGGTAAAAACGCAAAACGCAATGATCTATTAATACAAAAATTTACGTGGAAAGAGGACTTATGGCTGCATGTAAAAGATGGACCGGGTTCACATGTGATCGTTAAATACAAGTCGGGGAAAAAATTCAACGACGCGATCATTCAGAAGGCAGCCGGGCTGGCTGCATACTACTCAAAAAGAAAAAATGAATCGCTGTGTCCCGTTATTTACACACCTAGAAAATTTGTCCGGAAAAGAAAAGGAGATCCTCCGGGAGTGGTAGCAGTAGATAAAGAAAAAGTAGTATTGGTTGAACCAAAAAATTAAGTTTCGCCGCCTATATTTTTTTGGTGTTATGTAACCTTATTCACTTGCAATGTATTTACTCTCCCTGGCTTATTGATCGGCATTGCCGCAAGGTTGATAATTATATCTCCCTTTTTTACAAAATCATTTTTCTTCAACAATTCATAAATGTCCGAAATGGTTGTATCAGTTGATTCAGAACGGTTGTAATAGATGCCTCTTATCCCCCAAACCAGATTCATGGTATTGATAAATGGTTTGTTATTCGTAAATATGAATATGGATGCCCGCGGCCGGTAAGAGGAAATCTTAAATGCTGTATATCCTCTTTGTGTTAAACCGATCATAGCTTTTGCATTCGTATAATTTGCCAGGCTTGCCGACATGTGAACCACGCTGTCATTCATAAAATAATCCGACTCCTCATCAAGTGGATAAAGTTTATAATAGATGTCTCCTTTTTCTTCAACATTCCGAATTGTATTTACCATGCTCTTTATCACTTCTAACGGATAAGCTCCCACGGCTGTTTCACCTGAAAGCATCAGCGTATCAGCGCCGTCCAGCACTGCATTAGCTACATCATTGGTTTCGGCTCTTGTCGGTCTTGGATTTTCTATCATGCTTTCCATCATTTGGGTAGCTATAATTACCGGCTTGGCCACTTTTCGACATTTTTCAACAATTATTTTCTGGAGCATTGGCACCTCTTCGCTTCTGATTTCAACTCCTAAATCGCCACGAGCTACCATAATACCATCACTTACATTGATGATTTCATCAATATTCTGGATTGCTTCGGGTTTTTCGATTTTAGCAATTATCAGTATTTCTTTCCCCGCTTTTACTATTTTTTTCCTCAATCGGACAATATCTGAGGCCTTTCTTACAAATGACAAGGCAACCCATTCAATGTCGTGTTCAATTGCAAATTTCAGATCGTTTGCATCCTTAGCTGTGAGAGATGGTGCAGATATTTTTGTGTTAGGCAGGTTTATCCCCTTTCTTGACTTTAGTTTTCCTCCATATATCACACGTGTATATACATCCTGTCCCTTCACTTTTTCAACACAAAGTTCAATTTTACCGTCATCTATCAGGATGATATCATCAACTGAAACATCTTTGGGTAGTCTCCGGTAGGATGTTGAAACTTTTTTTGCATTACCCAATACAGATTTGGTAGTGATGATAAGCTGATCACCTTCCTTGATATGTGTTTTTTTCTCTACTTCCTCTATTCGTATTTTAGGTCCTTGTAGGTCCTGAAGAAGGCAAATAGTTGTACCGAGCTGATGGTTAATTTCTCTGACATACTTTACTATTTTGGCATGATCATCCCAGGTGCCATGAGAAAAATTCAATCTGAAAACATCTGTACCTGCATTTATAAGTTCTTTGAGTTTTCTCTTTGTGTTGCATGCGGGTCCAACAGTTGCTATTATTTTGGTTTTATTAAATTCAATTAAATTCATTTAAAATAAAAAGTTTTCTTTTGATTTAATTTTTTCGATTTCAACTTTTATCGCATAATCCACTCCGTTAACCTTCCGGAGAATATCAAAAAAGGAAGCTGAATTCGGATTCAGATATCCTGTGTCCCCGGTTACTGTAATAAAAAAGTCCATTGTTATCATCTCAGGTACCAGAAATAAATTTTCTCCATAATGGGATTCATTACTTCTGTTCTTTAAAAGTCGAATGAGCGAATTTTCGGTATTGAATTTGAAATTAGTGATTATAAGGGTGTGATCAACAAATTTTATAAGCAAATCTTTCTCACGTACAAGTGATATTCCAAGACTCTTATTAAGATTCCAGGCTAACTTATAGTCTTTAAACGCGGAAACAACTCCAAATACTACAAAATCAAATTCGTAATCAACGAAAAGCCTCTGCTTCTTCATTTTGAACGCACTAAATAAACACGAATAACTGATAATAACAATTGTATCTGTATTTGACCCGCCTAATTATGAATCTTAAATAACACACAACTATCTTTGACATTATTGTTTTAAATCTATTTCTTTGCAGTTGAATTTTTTATTGACCATTAAATTTTGTAGGAAATGTCAGAAATTGCACAAAAAGTAAAAAGCATCATTATTGACAAACTGGGGGTAGAAGAATCAGAAGTCACACCTGAAGCAAGCTTCACCAACGATCTGGGTGCAGATTCCCTCGATACAGTTGAACTTATTATGGAATTCGAAAAGGAATTCAACATCTCTATTCCAGATGACCAGGCAGAAAATATATCTACTGTAGGTCAAGCCATCTCTTATCTTGAAGAAAACGTCAAGTAATTCGTTTATAAACAAACACCTAAAATTCATTTATGGATTTACGCAGAGTAGTTGTTACAGGTATGGGAGCACTTACTCCCATTGGTAACACTGCCGCTGATTATTGGGCAGGTCTTATCAATGGCGTCAGTGGAGCTGGCCCTATTACCCGTTTCGATGCCGAAAAATTTAGAACACGATTTGCCTGTGAGGTAAAGAATTTTAATCCTGATGACTTCCTGGAAAAAAAAGAAGCCAGAAGGATGGATTTATTTACGCAGTTTGCACTGGTGGCAAGTGAAGAAGCCCTGAATAATGCAGGTATTGATCCGGAAAAAATTGATGTTCACCGTGCGGGTGTGATCTGGGGCTCTGGAATTGGCGGCATCAAAACCTTTGTAGATGAAATTCTAAATTTTGCCCAGGGTGATGGGACACCTCGATTTAACCCCTTTTTTATCCCAAAAATGATTATCGATATGAGCTCAGGATTAATATCCATTCGTTTTGGGTTCAGAGGGCCTAACTTTGCAACTGTTTCTGCATGTGCTTCAAGCACCAATGCAATAATCGATGCGCATAACTATATCAAGTTGGGCTACATGGATGTTGCCATTACAGGTGGCTCGGAAGCGGCTATAACCATTGCTGGTATTGGTGGTTTTAACGCCATGAAGGCCTTGTCAGAAAGAAATGATGCTCCTCAAACTGCTTCGCGTCCGTTTGATAAAGACCGCAATGGCTTCGTGTTGGGCGAAGGTGCCGGCGCATTGATATTGGAGGAGTATGAACACGCCCGGGCAAGAGGGGCAACTATTTATGCCGAGTTGATTGGAGCCGGTATGTCTGCTGATGCTTACCATATCACTGCACCGCATCCCGAAGGGCTTGGAGCTACCAATGTGATGATCAACGCACTGAAAGATGCAGACATCGCACCATCAGAGATTGATTATATAAATGTACATGGTACCTCCACACCACTTGGCGACATCAGTGAAATTACTGCTATTCAAAAAGTGTTTGGTACGCATGCCTACAAGCTCAACATCAGCTCAACCAAATCAATGACCGGTCATTTGCTTGGTGCTGCAGGAGCCGTTGAAGCCATTGCTTGTATAATGGCTATAAATGACAATATTATACCGCCAACTATTAACCATTTTACAGACGACGAAAACTTTGATCCTAAACTTAATTTTACTTTTAACATTGCTCAGAAGCGGGAAGTAAATATTGCGATGAGCAATACATTTGGATTTGGCGGACACAATAGTTCCGCCATATTTGCAAAAGTTGACCGTTAGTGCCATCATTAAGAAATTTTAAATTTCAATTTAAGAAATCAAGCGATCAGGACCTTCAGGTCCGCGAATACCTGAAAGGAATAATAGGCTATTCGCCTCGAAACTTTCAGCTATTCAAGCTTGCCATGCTGCATAGTTCGGTCGCAAAAAAAAATATAAAGGGGCAAACAGAATCGAATGAAAGACTTGAATATCTTGGCGATGCCATTCTGGGTGCAGTTATAGCCGAATATCTATTCAAAATATACCCCTATAAAGACGAAGGGTTTCTTACGGAGATACGTTCTCGGATTGTAAGTCGTGAATCGCTGAACCAGCTGGGCAAAAAACTTGGACTTCAACACATCATTGAAGCAGATTTGAAGTTCAAATCATCTCGCAAGTCCGTTTATGGAGATACCCTTGAAGCGCTTGTAGGTGCTGTTTATCTAGACAGGGGTTATGTTTATTGCAGAAAATTTATTCTTTTCAGGCTTCTTGAGCCCTTCTTCAACCTGAAAGAAATAATAAAAAACAATACGAACTTCAAAAGCAGGATCATTGAATGGTCCCAAAAAGAATCAAGGGAATTGAGTTTTGAAACCAGTGATGTTAAAGACCTTAAAAACAGAAAAGAGTTCACGGCTGAGGTGTTGATTGATAATAAGCCCATTGCAGTCGGGTACGGTAGTACAAAAAAGAAAGCTGAACAGGATGCAGCGCAGAAAGCAATTGAACAGTTAAATTTGGACACCTTATAACGTTCAATAATATGAAGATAGGAGGCGCATCATTAAATCAAACCCCGCTTAACTGGCAAGGCAACACACAACGAATAATAACAGCAATAAAGGAAGGTATTTCACAAAATACTGAAATACTATGTTTTCCTGAGCTAGTACTTACTGGTTATGGCTGCGAAGACCTCTTTCTTGCCGGTTGGTTGCTAGAAAAATCAGAACGGATGCTTGCTGATATCATACAAGTTTGTGAAAATATTACCGTTATCATTGGTATCCCACTGAAATATTCTGGGCACGTATTCAATTGTGCCTGCGTTATCCGTAATCAAAAAATACTGGGCATCGTCGCCAAACAAAATTTAGCTGTTGATGGTGTTCATTATGAGACTCGCTGGTTTACAACCTGGATATCAGGCAAAGTAGTAAATATTGATTATTGTCATGATTCCGTCCCTCTTGGTGATATGGTATTCGACATTGACGATCAGGTTATCGGTTTTGAATTATGCGAAGACGCATGGCGCAAAAATCGACCCGCGTACAGCCTCCGGGACCGCAATGTTGACATTATATTCAATTTATCTGCAAGCCATTTTGCTCTTGAAAAAACCACAGAACGGCAGGAGCTGGTTGTTTCAAGTTCAAAAATATTTAATTGTACCTATGTATATGTAAACCTGCTTGGTAACGAAGCAGGTAGAATGATTTACGACGGAGAAATCATAATTGCTAATAAAGGAGAGTTGCTGGCTATAAATGAGCGGTTGTCCTTTAAAGAGTTAAATATCCTTTCATTCGACCTGAATACTGATAAGACTGATATCTATGTAATTCAGAACAATCATCATGCGTTTACACGCGAAAAGGAGTTCATTCAGGCCACATCACTTGCACTATTTGATTATTTCAGAAAAACAAATGTCAACGGGTTCGTTTTGTCACTGAGCGGAGGGGCTGATTCTGCCATGTGCGCCGTACTGGTATTCGAGATGGTAAAAAGAGCAGCATCTGAATTGGGCTGGAATGAATTTCTGAGAAAAATAAACAATGAAGAACTGATCGATCGTGTCCTGCAAATGGATACAGGTCAGGCAAATAAATTTGTAACAGGTCATATACTTTCATGTGCCTATCAGGCTACCGAAAATTCTTCGGAAGATACTTATCTTGCTGCACAGATCCTTGCCAACTCGATAGGAGCAGATTTTTTCCGATGGAATGTTGATGCAGCGATAGCCAGTTATACCACCTCGATCGAAAAAGCCATAGGCCGCAAACTGAAGTGGGAAAAAGACGATATTGCCTTACAAAACATTCAGGCACGAGCAAGATCACCCGTAATCTGGCTGCTGGCGAATGTAAAAAATGCCATCCTGTTAACAACTTCAAACCGGAGTGAAGGAGATGCAGGTTATGCAACCATGGACGGTGATACCAGTGGCAGCCTTGCACCCATTGCCGGTATCGACAAAGCTTTTATACGCCACTGGTTAAAGTGGGCAGAAATACACCTAGGACTAGAGGGGCTGAAAAAAGTAAACGTTATGATACCAACAGCGGAATTGAGGCCTCCGGAATACAATCAAACAGACGAAGCTGACCTTATGCCCTATGATGTGATGGTGGAAATTGAAAGACTGGCAATTCGAGATCATCATGCTCCGGTTGAAGTTTACGAGATACTCAAACAAAGAAAAATTTCAGAAGCAACGTCTCTAAAAAATTATATTGCAAAGTTTTTTACACTCTGGGCACGAAATCAATGGAAACGGGAGCGGTTGGCACCTTCTTTTCACATCGATGATTTCAATATTGATCCAAGATCCTGGTGCAGATTTCCCATTATTTCAGGCAATTTCCAGGATGAATTAAAGGAGTTGGAAGCGACAGACTGAACTATTGGGTTATTCATTTATCTTTAACGAAATTTTTTTAAAATAAGAATGACAAATTTTCTATACCTCATTTGGAATGCCGATCCGGATATTATCACCCTGTTTTCCCGCCCAATCAGATGGTACGGTATTCTTTTTGCTCTCGGTTTCCTGATAGGTCAATGGATAATATTATGGATGCTGAAAAAGGAAGCGCCTGAAGGTGACTCTTTTAAAAAAAGGGCAGAAAAGGATGTAGAAACGCTAACCATTTATCTGGTGCTGGCCACAATTATTGGCGCACGGCTGGGCCACGTTCTATTTTATGAGCCTGATAAATACCTTAAGAATCCATTGGATATCCTAAAAATATGGGAAGGCGGGCTTGCCAGTCATGGTGCAGCTATTGCTCTTCTTTTTATCCTCTGGATTTTTGCCCGAAAAAGAGCAAACTGGACATGGCTAAAGATTGTTGACAGAATAGTAATTGTAGTTGCACTTGTGGGTGGACTTATCCGGTTTGGGAATTTTATGAATTCCGAAATTTACGGGCTACCGACAGGTTCTGAATATGGAATAGTTTTTACAAGAAATGCTTCAGAGGCCATTGTAAGGAATTCCGGACTTGTAAACGATGTTTCGTATTCTAAAATGACGAAATCAAACGAAGGGAATTATGTGCCGATAGTCATAAATCTTACTTTCAAAAGAGGAGTTGACGAAAACCAAATGAAGACCTATATCGAAAACAATCTGCCCACCATACTTGGAGGCCGGTATACCTATATTTCCGATCACTTATTGATCGATCCGGAAATGCCTGTTGCATATACTATCAACGGCAGGGAAGCCCATGTAAACGCCCTGGGTATTCCACGACATCCTACGCAACTATATGAATCTATTACCACATTTCTCCTTTTTCTGTTCTTGCTTTCAATGTGGTATAGATACAAAGCAAACACACCCCCTGGACGCCTTATTGGTTTATTTCTGGTAATTTTATTCGGATTAAGGTTCGTTCATGAGTTTTTTAAAGAAAATCAGGTTTCGTTTGAAGATAACATTCCTTTAAATATGGGCCAATGGCTGAGTATTCCGATGGTCGTATTTGGATTAATTATACTGATCCATTCGTTCAGAAATCAGGGTACAGGATCGAAACCACTGCCACCCCATGGGTGACAACGTGATATTCTCTTAATGCCCAAAACCGTGCCTTTCAATACCCCATGTTTCATGATAGCGTCTTTTACATAATGCGAGCACGAGGGTGTAAAACGGCAGGAACCAACGAAAAATGGCGAAAAAATATATTGATATAATAATATCGGTATGGTAAATATCTTCCTGATAATCCTGTCCATCGTCATCTTTTCAAACAAAATTTTTTAGTTGAATAAAGAACGACCTCGGATTATATTACCTATTTTTGAAAGTTTATTAGCAATAATCAATAGAATTACCATTGTATAAATCCATGTTAATGAAGCTAAAGTCGGGCTTAGTACGATCTGATATGCATATCATAAGGACAAAAATAGCGTATTTTTCAGCAATGTGTATAGCTGTTATGCTATCATTTACTGGCTATGTGCAGTCTCAGATTGCGAATGATATGGATTTACTGACTGAGACAGATACAACATCAAGAATTGTTGAAATAGATAAAATTATAATCACAGGAAATAAAAAGACAAAGGACCACATTATAATGCGGGAGCTGGATATTAAGCCAGGAGAAAGATACGATTTACAAGACCTTCGGGTTATAATTAATGATGATCGTAACAAGGTTTATAATACCAGCTTATTCAACACTGTCGAAATACACATTTATGAATTAACATTTAACAGGGTCTTGATTCAGGTGGACGTGGATGAACGGTGGTATTTTTATCCTATCCCAAAAATTGCTTTCGTGGACCGGAATTTTAACGACTGGGTAATAAACCATGACGCAGATCTGAATCGTCTTAATTACGGGGTAAAATTAACTCAATTCAACTTCAGGGGAAGAAAAGAACGACTGCATGTATTGTTTCAGGGTGGATATACAAAAGCTGCCGGATTGCAATATGATATACCCTACATTGATAAAAGCCAGCGAACTGGTCTTTCTTATAAAATAGGTTATGGAGAAAATACCAACATTAGATATTCAACTTTTGACAATATTCAGCAATTTATTGACTCAGATCTGATAATAAAAACATCTTTTAATACCCAATTGTCTATAATACGCCGGAATTCCTTTTACATACGACATCATTTTGGCCTTGAATACGATAATCAGTGGATTGCCGATACAGTTATCAATCTGAATCCTGAATATTTCAACAATTCAACTACAAGACAGCAGTATTTTACAATAGGTTATTTATTCAGTTTCGACCATCGCGATATTATTGCTTATCCGTTAAGAGGCGATTTATTCCGTTTCTCGGTTATGAAAAGAGGCCTGGGGATATTTGATGACCTAAATATGTTTAATATTCTTACCTCCTATTCAAAATTCTGGGAGTTAAATAATAAGTTTTTTCTTTCTAATTACACAAGTGTTTACCTGAGTTTTCCTGCCCAACAACCATATGCCAATATTTCAGGACTTGGTTATAATAAAAACACGATACGGGGTTACGAATTGCTTGTTATTGACGGTAAAAGTTATATAATAAACAAAACCACCTTTAAAAAAGAATTATTTGCTTTTAACAAGAAAATTAATGCCATTCCAATCAAGCAATTTCAGTCCTTTCCGCTGGCCGTTTATTTAAAAACCTACTTCGATTTCGGATATGTAAGCAACCTGGAAAACCCGGAACTCACTACAAGTCTTACCAACACCTTCATTTATGGTTACGGATTAGGGCTTGATATGTTCACAACATACGACCTCGTTATTCGAATAGAATATTCCATCAATTCTCAGAATGATACCGGGTTCTTTCTGCACTTCAGAAAAGATTTTTAATTACAGCCTTCATGTATTTGCGATTTTTGCAAAACTCCCCTCACAAACACCCGACATTCAACGATAATCCTTAAAAAGAGGCTCATTGGTTTCAAGATATATGATCAGGCTTAGATTACATTTACGATGTGTTTACAAGATTACTTGCCATATCGTTTCTAAGCATTCCATATTTCTCTGATGCACAGGTTATCAGCTTTCAGGGAGCCCATTCTGCCGGAATAGCACATACGTCGGTAACTTACGCAGATGGCCTGTCAATATATAATAATGCAGGTTCATTGGGATTTTTAGAAAAATCCTCTATTGCAACCGGTTATCAAAACCATTATGAAGTAGAAGGACTCAATACCGTTTTTGCAGTAATAAATAATAGGATAAAAACGGGTGCAATATCCATCGGTGTTTCAGCATTTGGTGATGAACTTTTCAGTATATCACGTGTAAGTACCGGACTTGGAAACAGGTTTGGAATTGCAGCACTTGGGGTAACACTGCATTACATCCAATATCGTATCGAAGGATTTGGTTCACATGGATTTATCAGTGTTGATGTTGGCGGACTAGCGGAATTGAGCCCCCTGTTATTTATTGGAGGACGAATTAAAAATATTAATCAGGCGAAAGTATCCAAATTTCCGGATGAGTATTATCCGACGATCCTCACAGCAGGTATATCATACAGGCCCACTGACCAATTACGATTTAATACCCAGATTGATAAAGACCTTGAATTTCCTGCAAAATTAAAATTTGGCCTGGAATACAAGATCAACGCACTTAGTTTACGAACAGGCCTCAATACACAGCCTCTCTGGTTTAGTTTCGGATTTGGGTTCATACATAAGAAATTTATACTCGATTACGCCCTGCAGAATAACTATCTGCTTGGTCGTACACATAGCATTTCCATCTTCTATCAGATTAAAAATTGAAATACTATTTCAAAATATTATCACTATGTCAGCTTCTCTCTTTGGAAATATCTGCACAGTACAATACGCAGTGGATAACGGGAATTTTAGATCTGGAATTCAATGGCGAACAAAATATAGAAGCCTATGAACAAATGATATTACGCTACAGAACTCCGCTGGATATTAACAATGCATCGTCTAAAGAACTGGCCGGTTTGTATATTCTCACCGAAAAGCAGATTGAACAATTAATGCGGCATATACGGGAGTATGGCCCGCTGGTATCCATTTATGAACTTCAGATCATACCCGGTTTCAGCATGCAAACCATTAAAGCGCTACAACCCTACATAATAATTGACACTCGCAGGCATCCTTCCCAATTAAGTAAAACGCTGAAAGGATACGTACTTACAAGGGCGGATCGCATTATAGAACAAAAAGCCGGGTATCAACATACCGATCCCGATTTCAGGTACTTAGGTTCTCCCGTAAAAATAATTTCAAAGCTAAGATTATCTGTTGGTCCACGATTACAAACAGGCATCACTATTGAGAAGGACGCCGGCGAGCCGTTAATGTGGTCACCATCAGAAGGCGCGTACGGTTTTGACCACATTTCAGGATTTGTGCGATTCAAAGGGAAGAAATTAATTAAAAATATTGTAATTGGCGATTTCACAACCCTGTGGGGTCAGGGTTTGGTGATGGGAGGAGGCTTTTTTATGGGCAAGGGCCGTGAACCTATTATGACCGTGAAAAGAAATTCCATTGGTTTTGAACCCTACGGATCTGTTTCAGAATACGGTTATTTCAGGGGTGCCGCAATTGAAGTCACATCGGGACCCTTAACTGTCTCTTCCTTTTTTTCCAGCCGAAATGTGGATGCAGGCATGAATACGAAAGGTGAGATCACCTCGCTGCTTACTTCCGGGTTACACAGAAATCTTAGAGAATTATCAAAAAGACAGGTAGTAAAAGAACATGCAGCAGGGATAAACATCGAATATCAACCAAACAACAAACATTTAAGTTTTGGCACTTCATTAATTTACAACAGTTATAGCGTGCCATTTGAAACTACAGAAAAACCATATAAGCTATTTTATAATACAGATGCCAATAACATGGTTGCCGGGATGCACTTTGAATACAGAAAAACAAATACTGTTTATTTTGGTGAAGTCGCCGCTAATCAAACAGGTGGTTATGGTCTTATCAGTGGCCTTATTGCATCCCTTTCGCACAGCTTTGATGCCATTATCGTTGCCCGGGATTACTCCCGTAAATTCAATAGTCCCTTCGCTTTTCAGGCTTTTCGTGAATCGTCAAAGGCCCAAAATGAAAAAGGCATTTATTGGGGTGTGAAATACCGCCCAAAAACAACACTCCTGCTGTCCGCGTTTGCAGATGTTTATACATATCCATGGCTTACTAATGCTGTTTATTCCCCTTCATATGGCAATGAATATATGTTCAATATTGAATATACCCCTTCCGATATCATTCAAGTGCGTGGTCTTCTGCGTTCCGGAAAAAAAGAAATGAACAACAGAACGAAGGATGCTAAAATTCCCGGCGTCAAATCCGGACAAAAACTGCAACTGCATACAGATACAAAGATAACCCTGAACAATCATGTTTCGGTCCGGTTCGGTATCCGGCATTCATCTTATAAAATCGGCGAGGCAATCTCAAAGGGGTTTTTATTCTATCAGGATTTTATTTTGACATATCCGAAAACCACACTGTCAACAAGATTTGCGATAGTAGACAGTCCTGATTTCCAAAACAGGTTTTATGTTTATGAACGGGACCTTTTGTATTCTTTTTCTGTACCGATGTATTATGGTACCGGAACAAAATATTATATTTTATTAAAACAGGTGTTATTCCCAAAACTGCATCTTTGGATTAAGTGGTCAAGAACAACTTTCAGAAACCGAGAAAATATTGGTTCAGGAACCGAACAAATTTCCGGAAACACTAAATCTGAAATTAGAGGCCAGCTTATTTATAAGTTCTAATTCGATGATTTGTCTCCATATGAATTGTTACGGGACATTTTATACCCACATATCTTCACATAGAATCTAATATTTTAAGATTTCCCCACTAAATCTGTTTAAATTTGCATGAAATGATTTTAAAAAAGTATGGAAATTCTTGAAAAACGCCCGAATATTGATTTGCAACAGTATTTTAATTCTTACAGAAAACATATTGTCGGAAACCGTAAAAAATTTCAATCTCCCTATGGAGAAAAAGAGATTATTTATACCGACTGGGCTGCAAGTGGCAGGCTTTATGCCCCTATTGAGAAGATAATCAGCGAAAAGGTAGGGCCTTTTGTCGGAAACACGCACACTGAAACTACCGTTACAGGTACTACTATGACAAAGGCCTATCATAAGGCACATGCTATTATTAAACAACATGTAAACGCTTCAGGTGATGATGTGATCATCACTA
>JACZXH010000067.1 GCA_022571715.1 Bacteroidota bacterium
ACTTCCTTCTTGCTGTCAGCGCCAACATCGATGAATATGTTTTTCATGGATGGCTGGGTTTCTTTTTCGCCCTGCCTTACATGTATTGCAGGCCAACCAAATACTCCTTTTACGATGCCCTTGTCGGTATGAATATTTATTCTTTTCCCCGGTGCTATCTGGTGATCCGACCCCCCGTTCCGCACTACATAAATATATCCGCTATCAGTAATGTAATTTACAAACCATGATATTTCATCAGCATGTGCCTCGATAACCACCTTATAATCAGCGTCAGAATTGATGATAGCTACTGCAGTTCCATAAGTGTCAGTAAAATAATCTTCTACAAATGGATTCAGGTAGTCGAGCCATATTCTCTGGCCGGATGACTCAAACCCTGTTGGTGATGCATTATTGAGATATTTCTCGAGAAACTGACTGCTTTTTTTATCCATAATTGCTTGTTTTATTTGATAATTAAAATCCTCTTGACAGTCCTCCGTCTATTTTAATGTTTTCCCCGTTGATATATGAGGCTTCTTCTGAAGCAAGAAAAGATACAATACCTGCTACTTCAGATGTTTTGGCTTGTGGGTGTGCGGGAATCATAGCGATAACTTCATTGTCAGCCGGATAGCTGTCAATCCCTTCAATTTCATCTGCAACATCTTTTGCTTTTGACGAACGGGAAAGTACTGCCACCTTAAATCCATCTTTTGCAAGCCTCCTGGCACAGGCCGCTCCTATTCCCTGACTCCCTGCTGTTACAAGTGCTACTTTGTCCATATATTACAAAGGAATATTACCGTGTTTTTTTTTGGGAAGCGTATCAACTTTGTTTTTGGTCATAGTAAATGCACGAATAAGCTTCATTCGTGTATTCCTGGGTAATATAATCTCATCAATGTACCCTCTTTCGGCAGCCTTGTAAGGATGTGCAAACTTATCGGTATAATCGTCCACTTTCTCCTGAAGTTTGGCCTGGCTATCTTCAGATTCTGCAATTTCTCTTCGGAAAATAATTTCAGCAGCACCTTTTGCGCCCATGACGGCAATTTCAGCCGTAGGCCAGGCATAGTTCATATCGGCGCCGATATGCTTTGAATTCATGACATCATACGCACCGCCATAGGCTTTTCTTATAATTACTGTAATCCGGGGGACCGTAGCTTCGCTGAAAGCGTAAAGTAATTTTGCCCCGTTGGTGATGATGCCGTTCCATTCCTGATCTGTTCCGGGAAGAAACCCGGGCACGTCTTCAAGAACCAAAAGAGGGATATTGAAACTGTCACAGAAACGTACAAACCTTGCTCCTTTCTGGCTGGATTTTATATCAAGTACACCTGCAAACGAAGCCGGTTGATTAGCCACAATTCCTGTCGACCTTCCCGCAAGTCTTCCAAAACCGATAATAAGATTCTCGGCAAAATCCTTTTGTACCTCGAAAAAACTATCCTCATCCAAAATACCATCAATCACACTTTTCATGTCGTATGGTTTATTCGGGTTAGCAGGCACAATATCGTCAAGCACTTCCCGTACCTCATTTCCTGCCTTATAAGGAATTGCAGGCGGGTCTTCCTCACAATTCTGAGGAATATAACTGAGTAACCTCTTCAGATTATTGATACATTCGATTTCATTGGCACACGAAAAATGTGAAATGCCGCTTTTTACACTGTGTGTATCGGCACCACCCAATTCTTCTGCCGATACATTTTCGTGAGTAACCGCTTTTACTACGCTAGGCCCTGTCAAAAACATGTAGGAGGTATTCCGCACCATCAGGATAAAATCCGTAATGGCCGGTGAATATACGGCACCCCCTGCACAGGGTCCCATAATAGCTGATATTTGGGGTATTACGCCAGATGCACGTGTATTCCGGTAAAATATTTCGGCGTATCCTCCAAGTGAAACCACACCTTCCTGTATTCTCGCACCCCCGGAATCATTCAGCCCGATCACAGGAGCTCCGTTTTGCATGGCAAGATCCATAATCCTGACAATCTTCTCCGCATGAGCTTCCGCCAGTGATCCTCCAAATACGGTAAAATCCTGTGAAAACACATACACCAGGCGTCCATTTATGGTGCCATATCCGGTAACTACGCCATCGCCCAGATACTGCTGTTTTTGGAGGCCAAATTCATAACTGCGATGGGTGACAAACTTACCCGTTTCTTCAAAACTTCCTTCATCAAGAAGAAAATCAAGCCTTTCCCTCGCAGTGAGTTTTCCTTTTTCATGTTGTTTTTCAATTCGCTTCTTTCCGCCGCCCAAAAGCGCCTCTTCGTTTTTCCTTTCTAATTCAGTAATTCTTTCTTCTTTACTTTTGAAAAAAGCTGTAACTTTTGATTGAGATTTTTTAGAAGTCATAAATTCCAGATATTGTCCGGTTTTTCAAATATACCATCCATATAGATATCAAAGGTAAATTAGATATCAAAGGTAATTAAAGAGTAGCAACTTCCTTAATGCTTATAACAACTGGTCTGGCCCAACTCAAGCATCTGCCTAAAAACACACACAACTAACGCCAAATATCATACCAAGCGATGATGGTTCATCTCGTTATTTAACACATAGTTATAGGCTATATTTGTCACAAATCTGCTTACTTAGTCAATGAAATCATCCAGAAGAGCTGCCGCTATTGATCTTGGAACCAATACCTTTCATTTATTAGTGGCAGATATTCATAATAACTCCTTTGAAGTGATCCATAACGAAACCAAGCCTGTAAGAATAGGTGCAGGAGGTATTACAGAAGGATTTATTACCCCTGAAGCTCAGATTCGTGCATTACAAACAATACGAAAATTTAAAACAATAACAGATAAACTTAACGTAGAAATAGTGGAAATTTATGCTACCAGTGCTTTCAGAAGCGCAGAAAATGCAGGTAAATTTATTTCTGGAATCAAATCCGAAACAGGACTAAGTCCTCAGATTATAGATGGGAAATCTGAAGTTGAATTTATATATGGAGGAGTACGTGAAGCTTTACAAATGCAGGATATCATACATTTGATCATTGACATCGGAGGCGGGAGCAATGAGTTTATTATTTGTGATGCTAAAAAGATATTGTGGTTCGAAAGTTTTGAAATTGGTGCTCAGCGTCTGAAAGATAGGTTTCACCATGACGAACCAATCAGTGAAAATGATGTTGAGAGGCTTTATCACTTCCTGGACGAACGGCTTGATCCGCTTTCTGATGCGATGGTGAGATATCAGCCGGAAGTGTTGGCAGGTTGCGCAGGTACATTTGATACTTTAAGTGATATATATGAAATTCGGAATAATATTCCGTCAACCAGAGATAAATCTGAAGGTAATTTTGATAAGAACGCCTTTGCTCCCATTTTTCAAGAGTTGAAAAGTAAAACCTATGCTGAACGGATGCGTATTCCAGGCATGACCCGATTGCGTGCTGAAATGATTGTAGTGGCTACATGCCTGATTAACTGGGTGTTATCCAAACATTTATTCAAAAAAATGCGGATTTCAAGATATGCAATGAAAGAAGGTATATTGTTCAATATAATGTACCGGAAAGCTTCAAAGTGATTTATTATTCAACATTAAAATATAATCTAATATCGATTCTGACTATATAATACACAGGTTTTACTTCGCTCAAGTATTTTTGCAACAATATAGCCATCGGATAATCATTGCTGAATACTTATAAATCACATTTCATCATGTATAGTTATCAGAGACTTCAATCTTTTGCACATAATGTGTTCCTGAAAATAGGCTGTCCGGCTGGTGAAGCTTCACAAGCATCCGAAGCGCTGTTGTCGGCGGATCTCAGGGGTGTTGACTCACATGGAGTGGCACGGCTTAGCGGCTATGTCAGGCTTTGGGAAGCCGGCAGAGTAAATGCCAGCCCCGAAATTAAGATAGTGCATGAAACGCCCAGCACGGCCGTAGTTGACGGCGACCGCGGGCTGGGGCTGGTGGTTGCACCTCGGGCGATGGAAATAGCTATAAAAAAAGCAGAATCTGCCGGCACCGGATGGGTTGCTGTCCGGAATACAAATCATTTTGGGATTGCCGGGTACCATGCCAGTATGGCACTTTCACATGATATGATTGGTCTTGTGATGACCAATGCTAGTCCGCTTGTGGCTCCAACCTTTTCGAAAGAAAGGTTGCTTGGCACAAATCCCATTGCCGTTGCCATTCCGGCCAAAAATCAACCACCATTTATTGCTGATTTTTCAACTACGACAGCTGCAAACGGGAAGCTTGAAATTTTGCAAAGAAAAGATGAAATAGCCCCGCTCGGATGGATACAGGACGAAGAGGGGTGCCCAACAGAAAATCCGTATGCGTTGGAAAACGGTGGTGCATTATTGCCCCTGGGCAGTGACAGAGAGCACGGAAGCCATAAGGGCTATTGCTTGGGAGCGATTGTTGATATATTTTCTGCCATATTCTCAGGCGCAAATTATGGCCCTTGGGTGCCCCCGTTCGTAAGCTTTCTGCCCCTCAGCGATGATCGTGTAGGTGAAGGAATTGGCCATTTTATTGGAGCCATTAGAATCGACGCTTTCCGTCCGGCTGAAGAATTCAAAACCCATATGGACAACTGGATATCACGATTCAGAAATGCCGAAACAATCCCGGGTAAAGATCGTGTGCTAATACCAGGAGATCCTGAAAGGGAATTTGAAATTGAAAGACTTGAAAACGGAATTCCACTTAATGAAAAAGTAATCAGTGATCTGGAAAAACTGTCGAATAAAATGGGGATCGAATTTTAAATCTAAATCGATATAAAAACGCCTATCACCCAGGGAGAAGCATATGGGGAGTTATTATCGTACGTAATATCATATAGTGCCATAAAATTGATTGACGCCTTGCCTAATGGCTGAGAAAGTCCTCCCCCTATCAGGAAACGTGTCCAAGTCTGACGTGGTGAATTTTCTATCTGCGGTGCGGGGTTTAGATTTATAAAACTGTATTGCCCCATCAAAAATAGCCTGTAAACAAGCATTTGCATGACAAACACATTGCCGCCATATCTGTGATCGTCCACATCGTAAAACTTATCTTTAAAGTACTGATAATTTATGCCCACCCCCACGGACAACTTATTGGTCAGCATATACCCCACAATGGGTGATACGCCGATATATGTTGTAGATGAACTGCTTGAAAACGAAAACCCGCCGCCCGTATAAACTCTGTCCATAAATCCCGGATTGGAATCCATGTTTATTTCTTTCTGCGCATTTACAGCTCGATCACACAACATAAGCACAAAAATTATTAACGCTGATTTACAAGTCTTCACTTTTAAGATTTTAAGATTTTGCGGTACAATTAATGATTAAACGAAATCAGGGGCGAAATTGTTCAGCAGTGGCTATTCTTCGACAAGCACATAAATATCTTCAGAGGGTTTCTTCATCAAATACTTCTCCCTGGCAAATTTTTCCAATAATTCAGGGTTATTTAACAATTCTTCCCTGTCCTGTCGCACTTCGATGATCTTTTCCTGATAATAGGCCTTACGTGCTTCAAGATTATTAAGTTTTCTGCTTAGTTTATACTGCGAATAAATGTCATTTGAATCGAAAAACAGCATCCACATCAGGAAAAAGAAGGCTGTCAGAAAGAAAAAATTTCTAGAAAAAGCAGGTATTTTCTTAAACATCATCATGTATTTTGCCTCAAATTAAGGAAAATCATATTAAATAATCAATTTTCAACCCGCTAACTTTCATCGGGATGCAAAATAAGTCGCTCGTAAATTAGTACATTTAGTCCACTATTTCATCCTCTGGCAGTAAAACATAGCCGATGGCTGCAGGGCAACACTACCTTCGCCGGCATACTTGAATTATGGAATCAACGAGATACTACCGAAGTGAATTCGGGAAAACTGCCGTTTCTCCAAGCTCTTCTTCGATGCGCAGCAACTGATTGTATTTTGCAAGCCGGTCGGATCGCGAAGCAGACCCCGTTTTGATCTGACCTGTATTTAATGCTACGGCAAGATCGGCAATGGTATTGTCTTCTGTTTCTCCCGATCTATGCGAAATTACACTTGTATAAGCATTCCTGTTTGCAAGATTCACTGTATTAATAGTTTCGGTAAGCGAACCAATCTGGTTTACTTTAATCAAAATCGAATTGGCAATTCCTTCATCAATGCCTTTCTGAAGCCGTTTTACATTTGTAACAAACAAATCATCGCCAACTAACTGAACCTTGTCACCAATCATACTTGTAAGCTCTTTCCATCCACTCCAGTCATCTTCATCCATTGCGTCTTCAAGCGAAATGATAGGATATTTGTTTACCCAATCTTTCCAGAATGCGGCCATCTCAGAAGATGTCAGTTTATCACCGGTAGAAGCCAGGTGATACACTCCTTCCTCTTTGATATAATATTCGGATGATGCCGGATCCATGGAAATAAATACATCTTCTCCCGGGCGGTATCCTGCTTTTTCCATTGCCATTATAACTACCTCAATAGCTTCCTTGTTTGAACCCAAGTTTGGAGCAAAGCCTCCTTCGTCACCTACATTTGTGGAATGGCCCATTTCACCCAGTACCTTTTTGAGTGAATGAAATATTTCCACGCCCGTTCTGAGGGCTTCGGAGAATGTCGGCGCTTTTATCGGCATTACCATAAATTCCTGAAAATCAATGGCATTGTCCGCATGGCTTCCACCATTAAGAATGTTCATCATCGGAACTGGCAACGTATTTGCATTTACACCGCCAATATACCTGTACAACGACTGGCCTGCCTCCTGTGCAGCAGCTTTGGCTACTGCCAGCGAAACGCCGAGAATAGCATTAGCTCCAAGGTTAGACTTGTTTTCGGTGCCATCCAGATCAATCATAATCTTGTCGATATTATTTTGCTCATAAACAGGATAACCTACAATTTCAGATGCGATTTTTTCATTTACATTTTCAACAGCTTTCAAAACACCTTTACCCATATATCGATTTTTATCGCCATCGCGAAGCTCTACGGCTTCATGAACGCCGGTAGAAGCTCCTGAAGGAACTGCCGCTCTTCCTGTGACTCCGTTATCTGTGATTACATCTACTTCAATAGTGGGATTACCCCTTGAATCCAATATCTGACGTGCATGTACAAATTCTATTAAGCTCATATTTATATATTTAAAATGTTCTGAAATACAATGCTTGTGCTTGATGATGCAATTATCATCGTATTTCGAGTCTTTAAATCGGTCGTTTAAACCGGTGATCAGCCTGCTTTTTGCTTATCGGATATTCCCGGTTGCCGGTCCTGGCATTTTAATATACACAATTAATTATACTCATTTCAATCAAATTACAAATACATGTTCTTGTTTTACGATTTAATCATTTTGATAAAATCATCAAATAAGTACCTTGAATCATGAGGTCCGGGAGAGGCTTCAGGGTGGAACTGCACCGAAAACGCCTTCTTCCCTTTGACGGTAAATCCTTCAACGGTGTCATCATTCAGGTTCACATGCGTAAGTTCGATCAAATCTGACTTTCTGATATCGCTGTTTACACAAAAACCGTGGTTCTGCGAAGTTATCTCACAGGTTCCGTTTTTCAGGTTTTTTACCGGATGATTCAGTCCACGGTGCCCATGGTGCATTTTAAATGTAGAAATTCCACATGCCCTGGCCAGTATCTGATGCCCCAGGCAAATGCCGAACAAGGACTTGCCCCCATTCAGAATTGCTTTCAACGTATCAACCGCATAATCCATCACTGATGGATCACCAGGACCGTTGGATATAAAATATCCGTCCGGTTTCCATTTCTCCATCTCATGGTAACTCGTTTTTGCAGGAAATACTTTACAGGCACAACCCCTGTCAGCCAGGTTTGTAAGGATACTTTTTTTGATCCCAAGGTCAAGCACTGCAATTTTATAGCGTCCGTTTTCACCCACTATATATGGAGATTCCGTACACACTACAGACGATAGCTCAAGCCCTTCCATTGATGGCACCTTTGCCAGTTCTTCCTTCAGTTTTTCTTTATCAGGTTCGGATGAAATAATCGCATTCATTGCACCTTTCGATCTGATATGGCGTACAATCATGCGAGTATCAACATCTGCAATACCCACGATGCCTGCATCTTCGAGAAAATCCTGCAAACTGCCATCAGCCTTGTGTCTCGAATATACTTCCGAATAATAATTTACAACTAGTCCTGAAATTTGTGGGTGATCTGATTCCTGGTCTTTGTCAAACACCCCATAATTACCGATATGAGAAGTAGTATTTACAATGATCTGACCATAATATGAGGGATCGGTGTAAATCTCCTGGTAACCTGTCATACCTGTATTGAAACAAATTTCACCTCCCTGTGTACTTGATTTGCCTATTGCCGTTCCTTTGATAAAAAGACCATCATCCAACAGCAGGAAGGCCTCTCTTTTTGATGATGTTTTCATATGCTTGTGTTGTATGGGTGTGTAAAAATAAAAAAGGGATCAGACTTCAGCCCAATCCCTTTGCATATATTATCGGTAATTATTTATTTTTCTTCTTTTTCCTGATCCGGCTTAATTTCATCCGTATCTCCACTGCTTTTTTCTTTACCCGGTGCCTGATCACCTTCAGCTGTTTCATCTACTTGGTCGTCAATTGATTCCGTTCCCTCTTTCTCATCGGCAGCTTCAGCTTCAGTAACTTCTTCAACTTTGTCATTCACGGTCTCGGTCTCCTCAACAGTGTCATCTCCAACCTCAACGGTGGTTTTAGTTGTTTCCGTGTCCGTTTGTTCTTCGGTAGCTTCGTCTGTTTTTGTTTCTTCTTCCGTTTGCTCTTCTTCCTCTGTTGTACTTGTACTTGTTTCTTCAGTTCCTGAAACCTCCTCACTAACTTTTACCGTTTCTTCTTTTACTTCGGCCACCTTATCTTCGGTTGTTTCGATTGATACTTTTACTTCAGCAGGATGAGCAGCAGCCTCAGAAGTTGTTTCCTTTGTCTTTCCTCCCTTTCTGCCTCTTCTGGTTTTAGCTTTGGCAGGCTTAGCATCCTTGAGCATCAGTTCATTGTAATCTACTAGCTCGATGAAACACATTTCGGCATTATCACCAAGTCTGCTTCCGGTTTTAATTATACGCGTGTATCCTCCTGGGCGATCGGCTATCCTGTCCGCTACTTCATTAAAAAGAGTCTGAACCGTTTCCTTATTCTGCAAATAGGAAAAAACAACCCTTCTGGAATGAGTGGAATCAGTCTTGGCTTTTGTCAACAAAGGTTCTACATATTTTCTTAACGCCTTGGCTTTGGCAACAGTAGTCTGAATTCGTTTATGCAGAATCAGTGATGAAGCCATATTAGACAGCATTGCTTTCCGGTGCGATGTCGTTCTTCCAAGATGATTAAATTTCTTGCCGTGTCTCATTATTACTCTTCCTCAAGTTTGTACTTGTCCAGATCCATACCGAATGTAAGGTTTTTGTCAGAAACCAACTGCTCAAGTTCAGCTAGTGATTTCTTACCAAAGTTTCTAAACTTCATCATATCCGAAATTTCCAGATTCACCAAATCTCCCAACGATTTTACATCGGCGGCTTTAAGGCAGTTGTAGGCTCTGACAGAAAGGTCAAGATCACTCAAAGGAGTCTTCAACAGCTTTCTCATATGAAGCATTTCTTCATCAACTGCTTCCGGCTCACCCGAATCGCCTGTGTCAAGAACCATATTCTGGTCAGAAAACAACATAAAATGCTGAATCAGGATATAAGCAGCACCTTTAAGAGCATTTTCCGGATGAATCGACCCATCTGTTTCAATCTCTATGATAAGCATCTCATAGTCGGTCTTTTGCTCAACACGTGTATTCTCAACAGAATATTTCACTGATTTGATTGGGGTGTAGATGGCATCGATCGGAATGTATCCAAACACCTGCTCATTTGGCTTATTATCTTCGGCAGGAAGATATCCTCTTCCTTTATCTACAGTAAGCTCAATTTCAAACTCAGCTTTTTCATCCAGGTTACAAATCACATGATCCGGATTCAATATTTCTAAAACTGACGTAAATTTAGCAATGTCACCGGCGGTGAACTGTTTTTGTCTTTTTATGGAAATATTGATTTTATGCTTGTTTTCAATGGTTTCGCCTATTTTTTTGAACCTTACCATTTTAAGATTAAGGATAATCTCAGACACATCTTCCACTACACCTTTAATAGTTGAAAATTCATGTAATACTCCAGGCACTTTAATAGCGCTGATAGCATAACCTTCAAGCGATGAAAGAAGAATTCTTCTCAGGGCATTACCAATCGTAACACCATATCCTTTTTCTAAAGGCTTAAAAGCAAACATACCATGAAAATCATCTGCTTTCTCCATTACTACCTTTTCGGGCATCTGAAACGCTAATATTGACATATTTTTTTTTTTTAAGTTTTCAACACCAGTTGGTATATCGAAACCATCAGGCGCTCTGTGATTTTTCTTAATTAATTATTTCGAGTACAGTTCTACGATGCGTTGCTCCTGAATTTTCTCAGGTATATCTTCCCTCATCGGAAGAGATATTACTTTGCCTCTCAACGCATCACCATCCCATTCCAGCCAGGGATATCTCTTACTTAATCCGGCAAGACTTTCAGAAATCACTTCAAGAGATTTTGATTTCTCTCTTACAGCAACCAGGTCTCCAATTTTAAGAGAATATGACGAGATATTTACAACAACTCCATTTACAGTAATATGTCTATGAAGAACGAGTTGCCGTGCTGCACGCCGAGTAGGTGCTATTCCCAGTCTGTAAACTGTATTATCAAGCCTTGATTCAAGGAGTTGAAGAAGCACTTCACCCGTTATTCCACTTTTCCGTGATGCTTTCTTAAATAGATTCCGGAATTGCCTTTCCAGTACGCCATACGTGTATTTTGCCTTTTGTTTCTCCATAAGCTGAACCGCGTATTCTGACTGCTTTCTTCTTCTGCTTCTACCATGCTGGCCTGGAGGATATGCCTTTCGCTGGAGTACCTTACTTGGGCCGAAAATCGGGTCGTTAAATCTTCTTGCTTTTTTATCTTTTGGACCTCTGTATCTTGCCATACTCTTTATATTCTTTAATTCATGTTATTAAACTCTTCTCCTTTTTGGAGGCCTGCATCCATTATGTGGCAATGGGGTCACATCCCTAATTGCAGTAATTTCAATTCCCAAGCTCTGGATTGTTCTGATGGCTGACTCACGACCAGCACCGGGTCCTTTTACAAATACCTCGACCTTGCGTAAACCCAGATCGTATGCGGTTTGTCCGCAATCCTGTGCAGCTATCTGGGCGGCATACGGGGTGTTTTTCTTGGATCCTTTAAATCCCATTTTCCCGGCTGATGCCCAGGAGATTACCTGACCTGATGTATTGGTCATTGAAATCATGATGTTGTTAAAGGTAGCTTTGATGTGTGCCTGGCCCACAGCTTCCACCACCACCACTCTTTTCTTGCCCCTTGATTTTCTTTTTTGTGCCATTTGTTTTGCGTATGTATTAATCTGGCTTCAAGCCATTATTTATTATTTAAGCGCCGTTTTCTTATTAGCTACCGTTTTCCTTTTTCCCTTACGGGTGCGGGCATTGTTTTTTGTTCGTTGTCCCCTTACCGGCAAGCCTTTTCTGTGCCTTAGTCCTCTGTAACATCCAATATCCAGCAAACGTTTGATACTCATCTGGACTTCAGATTTGAGAACTCCTTCGATCTTAAATTCTTCATTTATTATCGATCTTATCCGGTTAGATTCTTCAACTGTCCAGTCATCTACCTTTTTATCCCACGAAATTTCTGCTCTATTCAGAATCTTCTGGGAGGAACTACGTCCAATACCATAGATATATGTAAGACCAATTTCTCCTCTTTTTTGTCCGGGAATATCGACTCCTGCAATTCTAGCCATATCTAAATATTAAAATACTTAACCTTGTCTTTGTTTGAATCTTGGATTCTTCTTATTGATCACGTACAGCTTTCCCTTTCTTCTGATTATTTTACAATCAGAACTACGCTTTTTTATGGATGCTCTTACTTTCATTTTCGTTTACTTATACCTGTATGTTATTCTTCCTTTTGTAAGGTCATAAGGCGACATTTCAAGTTTTACCTTATCACCCGGTAATATTTTAATATAGTGCATTCTCATTTTACCAGATATATGGGCAACTATCCGGTGCCCGTTTTCAAGTTCTACTCGGAACATTGCATTAGACAGTGCTTCTACAATGGTTCCGTCTTGTTCTATAGAAGCTTGCTTTGCCATATCACTTATAAAATTTATCTTCCAAATATTTATGTGTAGTCAAAATTTCGGTTTTATCCCGAAGTATCACTATCGTATGTTCAAAATGCGCTGAAGGCTTTCGATCGGTAGTCCGGATCGTCCATCCGTCAGTTTCCTGCACCACGTTCTTTCCTCCCAGATTGATCATAGGCTCTATGGCAATTACCAATCCCGGTTTCAGTTTTGCCCCTCTGCCGCTTTTACCATAATTTGGTACTTCCGGAGATTCGTGCAGGCTTCTGCCCAATCCATGGCCTACCAACTCCCGCACAACGGAATATCCGTACTTTTCCACGTATGTCTGGATGCTATTACCAATGTCGCCCACCCGATTACCTCTTACAGCTTTTTCAATACCTATATAAAGGGACTCTTTTGTCACCTTCAGCAGTGCCTCAATCTCTGTGGAAACTTCTCCAACAGGATAGGTATAGGCACAATCACTGTGGAATCCCTTATAAAATACACCACAGTCAATACTTACAATGTCGCCTTCTTGCAGCTCATACTCCGACGGAAATCCATGAACCACATTTTCATTCATAGATATACACAGCGAAAACGGAAACCCGTTATAATTTTTAAACGAAGGTACACCGCCATAATCCATGATGTATGATTCTGCCAGTGCATCCAGCTTCCTGGTAGCAACACCCGGTTTTATTTCGGCTGCAATCTCACCATGTGCTTTGCTGAGTATCTTCGCACTTTCTCGTATAAGTTCAATATCATCCTCCGACTTATAGTAAATCATTTACTGTAAGACTCAGGCAATAGCAACATTTTGAGAACGTCCTTTAATCCTTCCTGACTTCATCAAGCCTTCATAATGTCTCATCAACAAATAACTTTCTATTTGTTGTAATGTATCAAGTATCACACCCACCATAATAAGCAGGGAAGTGCCTCCATAAAACTGGGAAAACCCAATGCCTACGCCAGCCATACTTGCAAATGCAGGCATTATAGCCACTATGGCAAGAAATATGGAACCTGGAAGTGTAATGCGAGTTAATACAGTATCTATATATTCTGAAGTTGTTTTTCCGGGTTTTATGCCCGGTATAAAACCTCCGTTTCTTCTCAAATCTTCTGAAATCTGATTCGGATTTACGGTGATGGCCGTATAGAAAAATGTAAATACAAGTATCAGAATACCAAATGTAAGATTATACTGCCATGATGTAAAATCACTGAATGTTGTACCTACATAAGCGGCTATATCACTGTCGCCCGCCCAGATATTTGCTATCAGGGGAGGCAAAAACATAAGCGACTGGGCAAAGATGATGGGCATAACCCCAGCTGAGTTCACCCGCAATGGAATATATTGCCTTTGCCCTCCATATACTTTGTTTCCGATTACCTGTTTGGCATATTGGACAGGAATACGGCGTGTAGCCTGTGTAAAAGCCACTACCGCCACTACAATAAAGAACATTGCGACAATTTCTAAAACAAAGAACAAGGCCCCGCTCATACCTTTTGATGCCATTTCTGCCACAATTTCAAACGGAAGTCTTGAAATGATACCAATCATTATCAGCATTGAAATACCATTACCAATCCCTTTTTCTGTAATCCGTTCTCCAAGCCATACGGTAAACATCGTACCTGAAATAAGTACGATGATAGAAGTTATCTTAAACATAAAAGGATCAAGCATGATAGCCTCGGCAGGGATCGTTGCCGAAATATATCCTATCGACTGCATAAACGTGATCGCTATGGTAAGCACACGCGTGATCTGATTGATCTTTTTTCTTCCCGATTCTCCTTCTTTCTGGAGTTTCTGAAAATACGGAACGGCAACAGCGAGAAGTTGAATAACAATGGAAGCAGATATATAAGGCATGATACCCAGGGCAAAAATAGATGCCCTTGAAAATGCTCCTCCAAGAAAGGTGTCCAGAAGTCCGAAAATTCCCTGCGCTTCTCCAGCTAGCGCCTTTAAAATAACCGGATCTACTCCAGGAAGAACAATAAAAGAACCGAGCCTGAAAATTATAAGAATTCCTAATGTGTTTAGAATCCTTATTCTCAGGTCTTCAATTGTAAATATGTTCTTTATTGTCTGGAAAAACTTCTTCATAAATTAAACTTTCGTTACGGTTCCTCCGGCTGCCTCAATGCTGCTAATTGCTGACGCAGAAAATGCATGTGCAATGATATTTATTTTCGCTTTAAAATCTCCTCGGCCAAGAATCTTGACACGATCTTTTTTTCCTGCAATTCCATGTTCTACCAGGAAATCAACAGTAATTTCCTTTGTTTTTGTTATTTCGATAAGCTCAGTAAGGGTATCCAGGTTTACTGCTTTATATTCTACCCTGAAAGGATTATGAAAGCCGAATTTAGGCACCCTTCGCTGGAGGGGCATCTGACCACCTTCAAAACCGATTTTCCGTGAATACCCAGATCTTGATTTGGCTCCTTTATGTCCTCTTGTAGAGGTTCCTCCTCTTCCTGATCCTTGTCCTCTGCCCAATCTTCTGTTGGTTCTGACTGATCCCTTTGCAGGTTTTAATGTATGTAGTTTCATCTTTAAAGCTCTGTTACAGATATTAAATGATTCACTTTTCTGATCATCCCGGCAATCTGAGGCGTGAGCTCTACTTCCACACTCTTATCAATCCGGCCCAGTCCAAGCGCTTTAATAGTGCGTTTCTGGTTATATGGCCTTTTTATGATACTTCTAACCTGTGAAATCCTTACTTTCCCCATTTCAACTTAGCCGTTAAATACTTTAGACAATGTAATTCCTCTGTATTGTGCCACGGTATGCGCATCTCTCATATTGGTTAATGCATCAAACGTTGCTTTCACGACATTATGCGGATTTGAAGAACCCTTTGATTTACCCAATACGTCTTTTATACCAGCGCTCTCCAGCACTGCACGCATAGCACCTCCTGCTATTACTCCCGTACCCGGTGAAGCAGGTTTTAGCAATACAACACCTCCTCCATATTTACCAATCGCTTCGTGCGGTACGGTATGCTTCACTACAGGCACCTTCACGAGATTTTTCTTGGCGCCATCAATACCTTTAGCAATGGCATCCGTTACTTCATTTGCCTTACCCAATCCATAGCCAACAACACCGTTGCCATCACCAACTACAACAATGGCTGAAAAGCTGAAACGTCGTCCGCCTTTTACCACTTTTGCTACCCTTTTGATGGCTACTACCTTTTCAGTAAGCTCGATTTCACTGGCTTTCACAGACCTTATGTTACTACTCCGAGTCATATGCTTTTAATTCAGTTAATTATTAGAATTCAAGGCCTCCCTCTCTGGCTCCTTCTGCCAGTGCTTTCACCTGCCCATGATATTTATATCCTCCTCTGTCAAACACAACCACTGAAATACCTGAAGCCTTTGCTACTTCCGCCAGTTTAACACCCACTTTTTTTGACCCTTCTATGGTCACATTACCTTTTATACCTGCCTGACGGGAATCGAATGCAGCCAGTGTATGACCATTAAGATCATCGATCACCTGTACATAAATGGCCTTGTTACTTTTATATACTGACAACCTGGGTTTTTCAGCAGTTCCAATGATCTTTTTTCTGATCCCTCTTCTGATTCTTAAACGACGTTGCGTCTTCTCAATAGCCATAATTCAGTAATTCGATTTATTTAGCTGCAGTTTTACCTGCTTTCCTTCTAACATATTCTCCAACAAAACGAATACCCTTACCTTTATAAGGTTCCACCTTTCTGAACGACTTGATTTTAGCGGCTATATGGCCAACTAGTTGTTTGTCAATACCTTCTATGGTTACCAACAGGCTTTTTTTCCCTTTGACAGATTCCGCAGTCACTTTAATCTCTTCGGGAACGGCAAAAAAGATGCTGTGCGAAAAGCCCAGTGCCAGTTCAAGCACGTTACCCTGTGTAGAAGCTTTGTAACCAACGCCAATCAATTCAAGTTCCTTTTTATACCCTTCATGCACACCAACTATAGCATTGTTAATAAGCGAGCGATACAAACCGTGCAGTGCCTTGTGTGTTTTTTGCTCACCTGGCCTTTTCAAGATAAGTTCTTGTTCTCCCCTTACAATCTTATAATCCGAATTATAGATTTGTTTAAACTCACCTTTAGGTCCCTTGGCTATAATGTGATCCTCCTTAACATCTACTGTTACGCCCTCGGGTATCTTAATCGGTTTATTTCCTATTCGTGACATCTCTTTGTTACTATCTTAATAAACAAAACACAATACTTCACCACCAATATTCAGTTTACTGGCTTCTTTATCTGTAATTATTCCTTTGGAGGTGGATAAAATAGCAATACCAAGTCCATTTAATACCCGGGGGAGCTCGTCAGCACCAACATACTTCCGTAATCCCGGTTTACTTATCCGTTTTAACCCGACAATGGCATTCTTTTTTGATACTGGATTATATTTCAACGCGATTTTGATATTACCCTGATAATTGATATCATCTTCAAATTTATAATTCAGGATATACCCTTTGTCGAAAAGTACTTTGGTGATCTCCTTTTTTATGTTAGAAGAAGGTACTTCCACAACTTGTAGTTTTGCCTTTATGGCATTCCTCACCCTCGTTAAATAGTCTGCTATCGGATCAGTCATTTTCTTTAATTTTATCCATACACTAAAATTGGGCTGCAAAGGTACGGAAATTATTTAATTCTTATTTGATTAAAAGTTTCGATTTACCAGCTAGCTTTAGTAATTCCGGGAATTTTTCCATCGCTGGCCATTTCCCTGAATGTTACCCGGGAAATACCAAACTTTCGCATATATCCCTTTGGTCTACCTGTAAGCTTACATCGGTTATGCAGCCTCACTTTGGAAGAATTTCTCGGGAGTTTATCGAGCCCCACATAATCTCCCGCTTTTTTCAATTCAGCTCTCTTCGCTGCATATTTTGCAACAAGTTTCTGCCTTTTTCTTTCACGAGCTTTTACTGATTCTCTTGCCATATATTATCTAATTAATTGTTTTTGTCTGCAAAAGGAAATCCAAATGCTTTTAACAGTTCATAACTTTCTTCATCTGTTCCAGCACTGGTCACAAATGTGATGTTCATGCCATTAATGCGGCTCACCTGGTCGATGCTTATTTCAGGAAATATAATTTGTTCCTTCACCCCAATGGTATAATTACCACGACCGTCAAATCCTTTTTCACTAATACCCCTAAAATCTCTTACACGAGGTAGGGCTACGGTTATCAGCCTGTCGATGAACTCATACATGTGATCCCCCCTAAGTGTAACTCTGGCGCCAATTGGCATTTCTTCTCTCAGTTTAAAATTTGAAATAGATTTTTTAGCTTTAGTGGGTACTGCCCGTTGTCCGGTTATAATCGAAAGCTCTTCAACACCAGAATCTACAAGTTTCTTATCAACAACCGCAGCGCCGATTCCTTTATTCACACTGATCTTGAGTATTTTCGGAACCTGCATCACAGATTTATACTGGAATTTCTCCTTAAGTGCAGGCACGATCTCTTTTAAATATTTTTCTTTTAATCTTGGATTTGCCATTACTTTATAAATTCACCTGTTTTTTTAGAATATCTTTTCAACTTGCCATTTTCGTCCCTTTTCCTCCCCGTACGTGTTGGATCGCCTGTGGCGGGATCGATAAGCATAAGGTTACTGATTTGCAAAGCTGCTTCACTCTTTTCAATACCACCTTCCGGATGTGAAGCAGAAGGTTTGATATGTTTGGTAACAATATTCACGCTTTCCACAATTGCCCTGTTCTTTTCAGGGAATATCTCCAGTACCTTACCGGTTTTACCTCTATGGTTGCCGGACAGTACTTTTACCATATCATTCTTTCTAATATGCAACTTTTGCTGTTTGTTAAATCTCCTTTTCATATCATTACAATACTTCAGGTGCTAATGAAACAATCTTCATGAACTGCTTTTCGCGCAATTCGCGTGCTACAGGGCCGAAAATACGGGTTCCTCTCGGCTCGTCGTTGGCTGCAAGAAGTACGGCTGCGTTATCTTCGAACTTAATGTAGGAGCCATCCTTTCTTCTGACTTCCTTTTTTGTCCGTACCACAACCGCTTTTGATACAGTACCTTTTTTCATACTACTTGATGAAAGTGCGGATTTTACAGTAACGACTATTTTGTCACCCAAAGATGCATAACGTCTACCGGTACCTCCGAGTACACGAATACATAACACTTCTTTTGCTCCACTGTTATCTGCTACAATTAATCTGGATTCCTGTTGTATCATCTTTACTTAGCTCTTTCAATAATTTCTATTAACCTCCACTTCTTATTTTTGCTCAACGGGCGGGTTTCCATAATTCGTACAGTATCACCAATACCGCAATCGTTTTTCTCGTCATGAGCCATAAATTTCTTTGACTTGGTCATGAATTTACCATACACGGGGTGCTTCACCTTCCGGATAACCAAGACCGAAATGGATTTATCCATCTTATTGCTGGTCACCAGCCCTACTCTTTCTTTTCTTAAATTTCTTTGCAACATCGGATTAAGCATTTTCAAGTTCCTTGACTCTTAAAGCCGTTATCAATCTGGCAACCAGCTTTTTGTTTTCTTTGATCTTCATTGGATTTTCGATCGGTGAAACCGCGTGCGCAAATTTCAATTTCAGTAACGATTCTTTTTCGCCTGCTATTTTTTGCCTTAACTCATCAATTGTTAAAGCCCGTATTTCTGAGTTCTTCATAATTCCTTATATTCAACGTAATCTTTACGAACAGTAAACTTGGTTTTAACCGGTAGCTTCTGCTCAGCCAGCCTGAGCGCTTCTTTTGCCAGGTTAAGCGGCACGCCGCCAGCCTCGAACAAAATAGTGCCGGGTTTTATTACAGCCACCCAGTATTCAGGAGCACCTTTTCCTTTACCCATTCTTACTTCAGCTGGTTTTTTTGTGATGGGCTTATCAGGAAATATTCGTATCCACACCTGACCCTGCCTTTTCATTGCCCTGGTCATGGCAATACGGGCAGCTTCGATCTGACGAGATGTAATCCACCCGGGTTCCAGTGACTTTATAGCAAATGAACCAAATGCAATTGTATGACCACGCTGAGCAATCCCTTTGATTCTACCTTTTTGTTTCTTCCTGTACTTAGTTCGTTTTGGCTGTAACATTTGTTACTGTTTTCTCTGCAAATAATTTCCTTATCTCCTCCTTCTTCTTGAGCCCTGATTATCACCTCCTCTTCTTCTGCCACCAGGTACATTACTTGCTATTCCCACATTCGGCGAAAGATCTCTTTTACCATACACCTCTCCTTTGAAAATCCATACCTTTATTCCGATTTTTCCATATACCGTTTCAGCTTCAGAAACAGCGTAATCTATGTCAGCCCGTAACGTATGTAGCGGTATGCGTCCTTCTTTATACTGTTCGGTACGGGCCATTTCAGCTCCTCCGAGCCGTCCTGAAACTTTTATTTTTATACCTTGAGCTCCAACCCTGATTGCCGAAGCTATCGCCTGTTTCATTGCTCTCCGGTATGAAATTCTTGCCTGAAGCTGCTGGGCTATAGACTCTCCTACCAATCTGGCATCTAGTTCGGGACGTTTGATTTCATAGATATTTATCTGCACATCTTTCCCGGTAATTTTCTTGAGTTCTTCCTTTATACGATCAACTTCTGCTCCTCCCTTCCCGATAACAACTCCCGGACGGGCAGTGTGAATGGTAATGGTTATCCGCTTTAACGTACGTTCGATAATAATTTTTGAAATTCCACCTTTTGGTATTCTGTAGCGGATATATTTTCTGATGTTAAAGTCTTCAACAAGCTTTTCAGCAAACGTATCACCTCCATACCAAGCAGAGTCCCATCCTCTAATGATACCAAGCCTCAGGCCAATAGGATTAACTTTTTGTCCCATACCTATTCTTTATTTTTTTTGTTATTGTTATTTTCAACTACCGGCTCCGACATACTGTCAATCACCAGTGTAACATGGTTAGATCTTTTTCTGATCCTGTGCGCCCTACCCTGTGGCGCCGGCCTCAATCTTTTCAGCATCCGGCCATTGTCAACGCGTACTTCTTTTATATAAAGGTCTGCATTTTCAAGACTTTCATCCTCATTTTTACTTTGCCAGTTAGCAATTGCTGACAGCAGCAGTTTCTCCAGCCTGGCTGCGCCAATTTTTGGCTCATATTTAAGAATATTCAAGGCCTTTGATACTCTTTCGCCCCGTATCATATCAGCCACCTGCATCATTTTTCTAGGTGAAGTAGGTACATTATGTAATTTTGCTACTGCCTCCATAATTCTTATTATCTTTTGCCCTTGTCTTTTTTGCCAGCATGTCCTCTGTAAGTACGGGTCGGGGCAAACTCCCCAAGCTTATGACCTACCATATTTTCAGTTACATATACCGGAATAAATTTATTTCCATTATGAACTGCAAACGTGTGACCAACAAAATCAGGAGATATCATTGATCTTCTTGACCAGGTCTTGATCACAGATTTTTTACCCGAATCATTCATTACTTCAATTTTTTTCTCAAGCCTGAAGTCAATATAGGGTCCTTTTTTAAGTGATCTTGGCATTATTTTTTCCTTCTACTAATAATTAACTTGTCAGAATACTTTTTTTTAGACCGGGTTTTAAAACCCTTGGCAAAAATCCCATTTCTTGATCTCGGATGTCCTCCCGAAGCTTTTCCTTCACCACCTCCCATCGGATGGTCAACCGGGTTCATTGCCACGCCCCGTACTCTGGGCCTTCTGCCAAGCCATCTGTTACGACCTGCTTTCCCAAGTGTTACAAGCATATGATCCGAATTAGATGCTGATCCTACTGTAGCATAGCAGGTAGTTAATACCATCCGCATTTCTCCAGAGGGGAGTTTTAAAGTGGCATACTTTTCCTCGCGTGCCAGAACCTGAGCGTATGCTCCGGCGCTTCTTGCAAGAGCACCACCCTTTCCGGGTTTAAGTTCAATGTTATGAACAATGGTTCCTAAAGGTATTGCAGAAAGTGGCAATGCATTGCCTACCTCCGGTGCAACCTTTTCTCCTGAAACCACCTCCTGATCAATTTTAAGCCCTTCAGGTGCTATGATATATGCTTTCTCGCCATCGGCATAATACAAAAGAGCAATTCGAGCCGAACGATTAGGGTCGTACTCGATGCTTTTTACCCTTGCAGGTACACCATGCTTGTTTCTTTTGAAATCAATGATCCTGTACTTCTTTTTATGACCTCCTCCCATGTATCTCATCGTCATACGTCCCTGATTGTTGCGTCCTCCTGATCTCTTTTGAGGAGCAATAAGCGACTTTTCAGGTGTATCAGTTGTAATAAGATCAAACATAGGCGCAGTCCTGAATCGCTGTCCCGGCGTTATTGGTCTTAATTTCTTAACTGCCATCTGTTAATTTCTTTTAAA
>JACZXH010000068.1 GCA_022571715.1 Bacteroidota bacterium
CAGAGTCTTTGCCCATCAAGGCCGTATAGCCGACAATATCGGTGAACATAATGGCAGCGAGTTGTCGTTTCGGGCTTAACTTTTCCATTTCGAATTTTCGGTAAACCTCCCTCCCGAAGCCTCGGGATGGGAGGCGGGCCTCCCTAAACGGTCTCCGGCGGCCAAAGCCTTTGGCGCCTCCGCCGTAATTCCATTACTATGGAGGCGGAGCGACGGCTCGCAGGCAGGCATGATAGCGGCTCGTTGTCTTTCAGCCATATCTTCTTAGGATATTCATCAATCTATGAAATTCATCTTTTCCATTAATTGAACGAATCGCGGATCTTCCCTGTACTTATCAAAAACGGGCTGGACCTTTAAATAAGTGCCTCTTCTTTCCTTGTTTACAAAAGATTCTTCAAGATACTTAAACATCTGGTCGCTATCACCAGCATATGCATAGACCATAGCAATACCATAATTATCAGGTGAATTTCCAACCAATTCACCAAGATTTTTTTCACCTTCTTTAGTATTACCCATTTTCAGCATTGCTGCTGCGATATAGTAATTCGCATAATCCCAGCGGAGTGATTTTAAATTGATCTTATGTTGTTGCGCCTCTCTTAAAAGATCCTCTGGAGAAGCCGTCTGCATCAAGATATCCAGCGAAACCCACGGCCAGGAAAAATGGCCTAGTTCTTCCATGCTCTTCGCAATGGTGGAAGCCGCCTGGTCAAATTGACCAGCATTGAAATAGGCTAGTGCCAGGTAGAGAAATACAGCATCCTTAAATGGATCGATCTCAAGGGCCCGTTCGCACAGAGCAATGCTTTCCTTCAATCTTCCTATTTTGGTATAAAACCTCCCCGCATTTCGAAGAACATACGGATTATGTGGCTCCATTTCCAGAGCCAGCATAATCTTCTCTTCAGCTTGGACAAAATCGTACTCATTGTCCTGAATCTCAGCCATATTTACCAAGGCTGTCCCTAAATTTGGATTGATTAATAGGGCTTTTTCCGCAGCCTCCCTTGCCTGCTTAAATTCCGGATGAATCGCGCTGGATGCCAGTCGCCAGTGGCACATAGATAGGTAAGTCCAGGCTAGCGCAAAGGAGGAATCCACCCTAATGGCTTCTTTGAACAGCTGCATGGCCCTTTCAGTTGTTTGAATAAAAAGGATACCAGGATTATCGTAGAAAAATTTTCCTTGATAAAAGAAATTATAGGCGTCTACATTTGTGGAAACCTCAGATGGTGGTATCACATCATTCACCAACTTAACTTTCAAGACGTCAACCACAGCTCTGGCAATCTCGTCCTGCAATGTAAATATACCTTTCATCTCCCGATTGTAAGTTTCGCTCCAGAGATGGACACCATCATCAGCCCTGATCAACTTAGTAGTGACACGAATGGTGTTTCCATCTTTTCTCACGCTCCCCTCAAGCACGTGGGCAACCCCAAGTTTTTCCGCAATGGTACGTATATCTACACCCTTGTCTTTGAAGGAGAACGAGGAGGTGCGAGCAATTACCTTCAGTTCAGGAATTTTGGTTAAAAGATTAAGTATCTCTTCACTTATTCCGTCACTTAAGTACTCCTGGTCCTTATTAGGGCTCATGTCCAAGAAAGGCAAAACCGCAATGGACTTGTCCAGCCCGGTTGTGGCAGAGGTCCCATTTTGACCCCTAGCGATATACCTCGGATAGACATACATGGCAATGATCACCAGCACCAGTCCGATGATGATGACATTGCTGGTTAATGGCTTCCGTTGACTGGCGGTGTACGGATTTTGCCAGGAAGCCCGTGATGTTGTTCTTACAAATCCCTCAGGACTTATTTCGTAGTTCCAGGCAAGGTATAGCGCCAATGGAAATCCAATAAAGAGGGCAGTAATCAATGCAGCCTTTGTCCATTCCGGAAGGTCTACCATGGACTCCCCGTATGGAAGCAGGAGGAAGAGGAGTAGCGAGATCATCAAAAAAGTCGACCCGGCACGTATAACGCCACGACGTTGCAATTCTGCCAAAAAATGGCCTGAAAATTCCTTCTGATCTTTTACTTCAGGTACTGGCAAGCCAACGCCCTGCAAAGCATAGGTTCTTAATCCATAAGCCACATTCTTGAGCTTAACCTCTCCAAGGTACTTGGCTTGTACATCTGTCTGACCCTGTATGGCTTTTTGGATCGCATCAGAGATATAAATACCACCTGGGTCCGCTATGGATTCCAGCCTGGAAGCCACATTAACACCATCCCCATAAACATCATCATCTTCTATTGTTATATCTCCCAGGTGAATACCTATGCGCAACTTAGCATCAAGTTCACCCCTCGCAGATTTCTGAATCTCTATGGAACAATTCACCGCATCTAAAGCAGTACTGAATTGTGCCATTGCACCGTCACCCATTTCCTTCAACCATTTGCCATTATACTTCTCCACCAGTGGCTTCTGAATCTCTTTACTGACGCGTATTAGTTCCAGGGCTTTGTCAGAGTCTTTGCCCATCAAGGCCGTATAGCCGACAATATCGGTGAACATAATGGCAGCGAGTTGTCGTTTCGGGCTTAACTTTTCCATAACGATAGTTCGGTGAACCCACCTTCGCTAAGGCTTCGGTGGGCAGGCATGATAGCGGCAAGTTGACGGGTGGCTTCAGACATAATGTAAGTTATGGATATAGGTTTACAAATTACAAACAACTTTCTGATACAAAACTTTTTTTTATACTACATAATCGGCTAATGGGTTTTGTATTGGCAATTTATGAATTAACACTGGTGCATAAGCCTGTCTGATGAACTCAGTACGTTTTTTCTTATCTTTTCCTGTTGGCTCAGATAAGTAATTTCGGCAGATTAGCATTCATATGCATTAGAATATCATATACGGAAACACCGGTTACCGTCGAGATATGGCTGGGATGTATTTCCTCATGACCGGGGCCGATAAGTGTGGCCACATCTCCAATCTTCACTTCAGGTTCATTCCCGATTTCCAATATAGTATGACTGGCGCTTATGGCTCCGATAACAGGATAAACCTTTTTTCCTATAAGCACCTTAGCTCCATTTACAGCTTTACGGATATAGCCATCTGCGTGCCCGATTGGTAATGTAGCAATCCAGGTGGGTTTTTCGGCCGTATATTCACGCCCGTAGCTCACACTGTCACCGGTACGCAAATGCACAACGCGAACTACCCTGGCATTTAGTCTGTATGCTACCTTTAAGGCACCAATTGCTTTTTCTTTTTCCGGATACGTTGGATAAGCGCCATAGATAGTAATACCCGGTCTCACCATGTCCAATGTCGATTCAGGGAAATGATAGATCGCATTCGATGAGGCCGCATGTAATTTACCCATATCAATTCTTTTGGTTTTCGCTTTTGCGACCAGTTCCACAAATCTTCTGAGCTGCTCCTGATCATAGGCCTTATCTTCAGTGAAGCACATGAATGAGCCTAATACCTCGATTTGGCTGCTTTCAGCGATGTCCTGCATCCAGGGCAAAGCCTTATGATAAGGGATTCCCATACGGCTCATCCCCGTATCGATGTATTGATGGACTTTTATTTTCAGGTTAATTTTAGTTGAAATAGCCTCAAGGGTACGGCGAATATTATCGCTGTAAATGGATAATTCAATGTTGTTTGCTGCCAGATCATAAAATTCCTTTTCGGTGGCCATGCCCATGTGTAAAACAGGCTTTTTAATACCACTTTCACGTAATGATAAGCAAGCATCCGTTTTAACAGCAGCAAATCCGGCCACTTGCGGCATATCATCCAGAATACCTGCGATGATTTCTGCTTTTGAAAACCTGATATTAGCAGAGTTTTATGAGCAAAATAATTTGATTTTAGACGCCTCTACTTGTTTTGAAAAAGCAATGATTCTCAAACCGCAGGTAAATTATTTTAAAGACGCTTATAAGGAATTTCTAATGAGAAATAAATTTGGGGAATGGATAGACTAATTTACTAATCGATTCCTATCATGATAAATGCACCCCAATAAATGGGATCGGCGAATTCATTCCGAATTTCCTTTTTAGCATCAATGAAGGATTGCCTCTTATTTCCGCTCTCAAGCCATTTTTGATAAAATTTCACCATTAGTTTTTGAGTTGCCTCATCATTTACTTTAAACATACTCATTATCAATGTTTTAGCTCCGGCAACAATGAAAGCCCTTTGTAACCCATATACTCCTTCGCCTGCAGTAACATCACCAAGACCTGTTTCACAAGCACTTAATACAACAAGATCAGTGTCATCAAAGGTCAGGTTCATCGCTTCGTACGCTGTTAAAATACCATCTTCAATATTAAAATTGAATGATGTTTTGTTTAGGATATCTCCGGCACCGGAAAGCAACAAACCGGTACGCAGCAACGGATTTTCAGATGCTCCAGCTGATGATTTTAGTAAATCATTGTCTGAATTTTTTGCTGATTGTTTAAAAAAACCATGCGTGGCAATATGAAAAACTCTTGGATTTCGAGTTGATTTAATCATTGCTTCAGTTGCATCCCCCTGCATGTAGATGCTTGTTTCCCAACCATTGTCGGAGAGTATTTTTGCAAGGTCAATTACTTCTTTCTCCGTGCCAGGAAGCTGCCCTACATATCCCGAATTTGGCTTGGTGGACGTAACGTAATAGTTAGGATTTCCAATGATTGTGGCCTTGTTTTTATTTGCGGCTTTCGGAGTACTGATTTTATGATAGTAAATGTCTTTAGTATTGCTGACCAGAATTATATTTGAATTATCCAATACATATTTATTGTCATCTACCGGTATGGTCTCAAGGTTTATCTGATTATAAACACCATCTGCTGAAATGTAAATTGTAGCTGTATTGCCAATTTTAGCTATTATCGGTCTCCAGTAGTTATCATATGAATAACGGTCTTTCACCTTAAAAATAATTGAGTTACGGTACGAGCGATAGAATTTGTTTTCAAGGTCTTCACCATTTGGCAGAAGTATTAATCCTGGTTCGGTAAAGCTTTTTTGGTTTTTAAAATAGAAAATAGCATAAATTATTGAATCAGTAAAAACCTGGTCGAAATATCGAAACCTTATCATTTCAATAGCCACTTCATTCTGTCCCATTTGGTTCTTAATGTCTTTCCAGGTAATACTTTTGTCTTCGAAGGAATTATTAAAAAGGGAAGATTTTTCTCCGATTTCTTTTTCAAGTAAATCTACTTCCTGGGTAAGGCTGGAAATGCTATACTGTAAATTAGCCAGTTGGTCTTTTGACATAGAAAGTGTAGTGGTCAATTGTTCTTTTTTCTCCTGCCATAAATTGAAGCGGTTGATTAAATCAACATCATTGCTTGTTAATATACTTTCTCGGATCTTCAATGAGGAATTTAACAAAAGCGCTTTTGTTTTTAATGCATTATTCAACATACTGGATTTAACGCGGGGTGATTTGTCTTTAAATTTAAGAGCAAGCGTATTATAAAATTCGTATGCAGGTTTTATGGTATTCCAGAACTTTGTTTTTTCCCGCTCACTTAATGACGGAAAATAGATATCGATAAAGCCGTTGTACTGCTCTATTACAATATCCATAGTTTTTCGGGCCTTCCTGTAGTCGGTTGTCATGTAATAAACCTTACCTAGTTTATACTGCAATTCGATATACTTCGGATGGCTTTCGTTGAACATGTTTTCAAAAACCGCGCTGGCAGTTTTATAAAATTCAGTGGCCTTATCGTAATTTTTCATGTGGTAGTACACATCACCTGCCAACATGTAAATATTTGCTTTGTTGACATTATTTCTTTCACCCAATCTGCTTTTCCAGATAGAAAAAGCGGCATTGATTCTACCAAATGCTTGCCCATAGTTTTCTTCCCTGATATCTAGCAGAGCATATTTCGATAAGATTTCTGCATACGCCGGACTATTTTTGCCGAGCTGGGTGCCGGTGATCGTAAGCGCTTGCGTATACAACGAATCGATTTGAATAAATGGCGCTCCCTGGTAAAACCGGATAAGAGCCATTTTCGACAGTGCAGCGGCATAATTAATATGATTTATTCCAAATTTTTCTTTATAAATATCTTTTACTCCAACAGAAGGATCCACAGCTTTGTCGTAATCTCCAATTGTAATATAATAATCTGTTAAAAGATTGAGGCAAAGACCAGTTTTACTTGATCTCTCACCAATCGAAGTGGTAGCGATTTCAAGCCCTCTTCTTGCATTTTTTTCAGCTGCGGCATATTCACCCATTGCAAGCTGAAAATTACCTAAGGATATTAACGGTCGAATCAGGTGCCTTGAATCAGTACCATAAATATCTTTATATGTAGAAATAGTTTCTTCCAGTAATTCCTTTGTTTTAGAGTATTGCCCTAACCTAATCCGTACTTCAGCTATATCAATTTTTCCATTTAGATCATCATATCCATGGAGATTATAAGCTTTCTTAATGATTTTCTCAGACCTGATCAACAGTAATTCTGCTTCATCAAACTCACCATAAATCGATAAAAGTTTGGCCTTATGTTGTAATGTTTCAGCATAATATACGCTTCTGATTTCATCATTTTTTAAAGACTCTAGGATCTCAATAGCCTTTTTTATATTTTTTTCTGCATTTTTGAATTCACCGATTTTTATCTGAAGTGCAGATATACTATTGAGTTCAATACCATACTCATAATCTTCATTGCTATATAAAGTTCTTACAGTATTAGCTGCTTCATTTAATACCTCAGATGCTTTTTCAAACTGGTCAGTACTCTCATAGAATTTGCCAAGATGGTTTAGTATATTAAGATAATCCTTATGGCCGATTTTAATTTCTGGTTTCACTATCTGATCAAAACTGATGGAGTAGATGCTGTCAATTTTGTTAAAATTATTTCCGTAGTCTAGCAGGTAATTTGCATAATTGATGAGGCTTAAATGGTAGACGGGTGCATTTTCACCATAAAGTTCCTTATCTACATCCACAATCTTTTTAGCGAATAATCCAATACCGGTATAATTTTTTCGGAATATCGATTGCGTGTACCCAAAATCGAGCAACTCGGATTTCATGCTATGAACAGGAATATTTGGAACAACCGAGGTAATCCGATCATGCATCTGCTGATCATTGTAATTTTCCTTTTCTTTGTAAATTTTGAGAATTTCAAGGTTTACCCTATAGGTGCTGTTAGCCGGGTAATTCTCAATTACCAATCTCTGGTAGATTTCCAGCCTGAAATCATATCGTTCATCGTTCGTATCGAGATATAGCTTTAGCAGTTCATAATAAACGTCCAAAACAAGATAATGATATCTATCAAGGCTTGAGCGTGTTTTGGACAAAAGTTTTTCAATTTCTTTTCTCAGGTATTTATCATTAAGTCCTTGTTCTTTCGACATTTGCCAATACCAAAAACTTGTTTCAAGAAAGACAAGACTACTTTTTCCAAGTACCTTCTGTTCTTCGATCCAATTTAAGGTTTTTAAAAATTGGGAGTCTGCAGCTTCAAAATCACCTTGTTTCCACATGGCTTTACATGTGAGTTGCTGCATGACAGCGTAGTCATTATAACTTTTAAAGATTTCATCATCAGACAACATTTTGGATCTTAGTTTACCCGACTTAGGATCTACGTAGGCTTCCTTTGTCCGCGCCTTTTTTTTATAATATTCCAGATTGGCATCAATAAACTCAATGGATTTGGAATAAAATCCCTGGCCCAATAACGTTTTAGCTTTATAAACACCAATTTTGGTTTCGAATTCCGGATTCAATTCAGCAAGTTTGGGTAATCTTTCTTCAATTTGGGTAAGATATTCAGTTGATTTCTGGAAATTGCCGAAATTGATATAAAGCTCACAAATATCGAGTGCATCAAAGATATAATTATAAGCATTATTGCTATTCACTACGCGGTTAAGTTCTTCTGCTTCTTTTATATTATTTAGAAATAGCCACAATTGCTTATTAGCAAGATAATTACGTGCTTTTTTCGTTTTATAGATAATATAGAAATGCGATCGTTCACCAACTTTTTTCTTAACTTTTTTTCCAAATTTTTCCGTTGTCTTTATGGCCTTTTCGTATTTGCCTTCAACAAAATACTCGTCTATTTTATTCAATTGCTTTGCCCAGTTCTGCGAAAACACATTTGAATAAGAGAGAAAAAGCAAGAGGAATGGAATGACTATAAGTTGTTGTTTCATAATTATTAAAAATAATTTAGCATTATATTAATAAATTATTGTAAAGTCAATGCCTATATCTAGGTATTCTTCAACTATATTCTGCTATTTTATTTATCAATCAAGGCCAATCATAATGAAAGCGCCCCAGTAAATTGGTTCTTTGTATTCGTTCCGGAGTTCTTTTTTGGCTTCAAGGAAAGACTGTCGCTTGTTTCCTGTTTCTATCCATTTGTGGTAGAAATTCACCATGAGTTTCTGTGTGGCTTCATCGTTGACTTTAAACATACTCATAATGAGTGTTTTTGCTCCTGCCACAATAAATGCACGTTGTAATCCGTACACACCTTCTCCTTGGGTTATATCTCCAAGTCCGGTTTCGCAGGCGCTTAGTACCACCAGTTCTGTATTATCAAGATTAAGGTTCATAGCCTCATAAGCAGTAATTGAACAAGTTTTGTTATCCCATCATACCACAATGGTAATTTACGGTAAATTATCGTAAAAAAAGCCACGTTAGTTCCAGGGCTTTGTTAGAGTCTTTGCCCATTAAAGCCGTATAGCCGACAATATCGGTGAACATAATGGCAGCGAGTTGTCGTTTCGGGCTTAACTTTTCCATAACGATAGTTCGGTGAACCCACCTTCGCTAAGGCTTCGGTGGGCAGGCATGATAGCGGCAAGTTGACGGGTGGCTTCAGACATAATGTAAGTTATGGATATAGGTTTACAAATTACAAACAACTTTCTGATACAAAACTTTTTTTTATACTACATAATCGGCTAATGGGTTTTGTATTGGCAATTTATGAATTAACACTGGTGCATAAGCCTGTCTGACGAACTCAGTACGTTTTTTCTTGCCTTTTCCTGTTGGCTCAGATAAGTAATTTCGGCAGATTAGCATTCATATGCATTAGAATATCATATACAGAAACACCGGTTACCGTCGAGATATGGCTGGGATGTATTTCCTCATGATCGGGGCCGATAAGTGTGGCCACATCTCCAATCTTCACTTCAGGTTCATTCCCGATTTCCAATATAGTATGACTGGCGCTTACTGCTCCGATAACAGGATAAACCTTTTTTCCTATCAGCACCTTAGCTCCATTTACAGCTTTACGGATATAGCCATCTGCGTGCCCGATTGGTAATGTAGCAATCCAGGTGGGTTTTTCGGCCGTATATTCACGCCCGTAGCTCACACTGTCACCGGTACGCAAATGCACAATGCGAACTACCCTGGCATTTAGTCTGTATGCTACCTTTAAGGCACCAATTGCTTTTTCTTTTTCCGGATACGTTGGATAAGCACCATAGATAGTAATACCCGGTCTCACCATATCCAATGTCGATTCGGGGAAATGATAGATCGCATTCGATGAGGCCGCATGTAATTTACCCATATCAATTCTTTGGGTTTTCGCCTTTGCGACCAGTTCCATAAATCTTCTGAGCTGCTCCTGATCATAGGCTTTATCTTCAGTGAAGCACATGAATGATCCTAATACTTCGATTTGGCTGCTTTCAGCGATGTCCTGCATCCAGGGCAAAGCCTTATGATAAGGGATTCCCATACGGCTCATCCCCGTATCGATGTATTGATGGACTTTTATTTTCCGGTTAATTTTAGTTGAAATGGCCTCAAGGGTACGGCGAATATTATCGCTGTAAATGGATAATTCAATGTTGTTTGCTGCCAGATCATAAAATTCCTTTTCGGTGGCCATGCCCATGTGTAAAACAGGCTTTTTAATACCACTTTCACGTAATGATAAGCAAGCATCCGTTTTAACAGCGGCAAATCCGGCCACTTGCGGCATATCATCCAGAATACCTGCGATGATTTCTGCACCTAAACCGTAGCCGTTATTTTTTATTACAGCTATAATGGGCTTGTTTGACAGTCTGTGAAGTACGTTAATATTGAATCTTGCAGCTTCGGGAATAATTTCGATCCATGGATCAAACTGATCGTTTGGTAATTCTTTTACTGCAAATGAGTTAGCCCTGGTCGTATGTGGTGACAAAGTGGCTAATGCGGCACCTACAGCCAGAGCGGAACTTGATCCAATAAATTTTCTGCGGCTCGTTTTCATTTTTGATAGACTATATTGTTCGGATACGAAAGTTAACGATAATGTATTAGTTTAAGAAATGAATTACGACTACATATTATGCCACTTTTGTACTATTGATAATATTATCTACAATTGCGAATTCTTAAATATTTTGCCTGCCTTTGATGTCTTGGTCTATTTGATCACCTTTAATGTCACCGTTAATTATAGGTTGAAATATCTCATTTCAAGAACTTTACGATATACTAGCTCAAGTGATTGTCAGGTGTTACAATGATCACGTGGATGGAATATTCCGTTATTAATGATAATACATCCAAATCTTTGAATGGATTTCGCCTCCATTTTTTCTTAGCTTCGCACTCGTGAGAAAGAATTTCAATTGGCAGATGAAGCACATAAATAAATACCTGGCCAGGGAAGATTCCCTTTCAGGCTATACGGTGAAAACTTCGTGCAATAGAGAAATCAAAATAAATGTGATCATCAACTATGAAGATGACAGACAAGCATCCATTGACATTGATGACGATATCATGAGATTACAATCAGTTGTTGGCAAGGTGTCCATGGAAGATACCTATCTCCTCAATAATAAATGGAGAGCTTTTAGAGCCTCATTCATTAAATATAAGTTACTTAAGCTAACTGAGAATGCTTACCAACAATCATTCTAAAATAAAATATAATACCCAACACAGGCTTAACTTAAGGCGCTGCGAAGCAAAGAGGAGCTGCTTAAAAATTTTATATCACTGAACATATTATAGCGATATGATCTGTTGTAAATTACCAACTTTAATACTCATAAAACTCTACGCGAATGAACCGATTTACTAAAACTACACTCGTCTTATTTTTCTCATTGTGGATGATAATTCCCGTTAATGGGCAGGAAATAACAGAAAAAACGTTTAGTGGCTTAAAATTTAGAAGTTTGGGCCCGGCATTTACCTCAGGTAGGATTGCTGATATTGCAATTCATCCGGCAAATGAAAATATCTGGTACGTAGCGGTAGGCTCAGGTGGTGTATGGAAAACAATAAACGCGGGCACCACATGGACGCCTGTTTTTGACAAACAAACCAGTTATTCGATAGGTTGTGTGACCATCGATCCTAATAATCCCCATACCATTTGGGTTGGAACAGGTGAAAATGTAGGTGGCAGGCATGTTGGGATCGGTGATGGCATATATGTGAGTTATGATGAAGGCAAATGCTGGAAATACATGGGTTTGAAGGAATCGCAGCATATTTCAAAAATTATTGTACATCCTGAAAACTCTAATGTGATATGGGTAGCTGCTCAGGGACCATTGTGGAGTAAAGGTGGCGAGCGTGGTGTTTATAAATCGACAGATGGTGGCCAGACATGGAAAAAAACGCTTGGCGATACGGAATGGACAGGTGCTACAGATTTGGTTATAGATCCAAGAAATCCTGACCTACTATATGCAGCCACCTGGCAGAGACATAGGACCGTTGCTGCTTATATGGGAGGCGGTCCCGGCTCGGGCATCCATAGAAGTAAAGATGGGGGAGAAACCTGGGAAAAATTGACTAATGGAATTCCAGAATCGAATTTGGGCAAAATAGGCTTAGCTATTTCTCCTTTTAATCCGGATGTTATTTATGCTGCTATAGAATTGGACCGCACGAAAGGAGGCGTTTTTATATCTAAAAATAATGGCGCTTCATGGGTAAAACAGTCAGATGCAGTTTCCGGAGGCACAGGACCTCATTATTACCAGGAATTGTATGCTTCCCCACATCACGAAGGTAGATTGTTTCTGATGAATAATAGAATTAAGATCTCGGAAGATCATGGGAAGACATTCTATACCATGAATGAAGATAAAAAACATGGTGATAGTCATGCAATTGCATTTAAAAAGACTGACCCGGACTATTTGCTGGTAGGTACCGATGGTGGTTTATACGAAACATTTGATTTAACTAAAAACTGGCGATTTATCCGCAATTTGCCCGTCACGCAGTATTACAAAGTGGCGGTAGATGATGCCGAACCTTTTTACCATATCTATGGAGGCACGCAGGACAATGGATCGCACGGCGGGCCTTCGCGAACAACCAGCAGAGGGGGCATTCGTAATGATGACTGGTGGAAAACATTGGGAGCGGATGGTCATCAATCGGCAATTGAACCCGGTAATCCGGATATTACGTATGGGGAATTCCAGCAGGGCGTCCTGTGGCGAATTGACCAAACTACAGGCGAAACGGTTTTTATCCAGCCTCAACCCAGAGCAGGCGAGCCTTACGAACGCTTTAACTGGGATGCGCCCATTCTGGTGAGTCCGCATAATCCTGCCAGGTTGTATTTTGCCTCTCAACGTGTTTGGCAATCTAACAACAGGGGAGATGAATGGACACCAATTTCCGGTGACCTTAGCCGCAATCAGGATCGGATAATGCTTCCGATAATGGGCGGGCAGCAGAGTTGGGACAATGCCTGGGATGTTGGGGCAATGTCAAATTATAATACCATTACCTCTCTGGCAGAGTCGCCAATACAGGAAGGCCTTATTTATGCCGGCACGGATGACGGCATCATCCAGGTAACCGAAAATGGAGGTGAAACGTGGAGAAAAATTGAATTGGGTAGTATTAAAGGCATACCTGCTACATCCTTTGTGAATGACCTGCGAGCTGATTTATTCGATGCCGGTACGGTGTATGCGGCCCTGGATAATCACAAATACGGCGATTTCAGACCGTACCTGCTTAAAAGCACGGATAAAGGAAAAACCTGGTCGTTAATCAACGGCGATCTGCCTGATCGATTGCTTACCTGGCGACTGGTGCAGGATCATGTTAAGAAGGAGCTGCTATTTGCTGCTACGGAGTATGGCATTTATTTTACTTCAAATGGAGGAAATAAATGGATAAAATTAACAGGAGGAATACCTACCATTTCATTTAGGGATATTACCATACAACGCAGGGAAAACGACTTGATAGGGGCCTCATTTGGTCGTGGGTTTTATGTGTTAGATGATATAACACCTATACGCGAATTTGATCTGACAATGCTTAAAATAGAAGCAACACTATTTAAAATTAAACCAGCCTACTGGTATATTCAAAAACAAGGGCTTGGAGGGCAGGGTGCAACTGATTATAGTGCAAATAATCCACCTTACGGAGCCGTTTTTAATTATTTTATGCCTGAGAAGCTTAAATCCATGAAAGAGGTTCGTCAGGAAAAAGAGAAGGAACTAACCAAACAAAAAGCAGCTATTCCTTTCCCTGGATGGGATGCTCTTGAGGCAGAAAAAAGGCAGCAAAAACCTCGAATAATCTTTACCATAAAAGATAAAGATGGTAAAGTTGTAAATACGGTTGAAGGAACAAATGAAAAGGGCTTTAACCGGATAAATTGGGAGCTGACTTATGCTGATATGAGCGGAGTAAAATTAATAAAATCAGAGCCAGGAAGGAACTTTTTCAGAAACAGCATACTCGCAACTCCCGGTACTTACTCGGTAACCATGTCTAAGATTGTTGATGGAAAAGTAACTACTCTTGCTGATCCACAAAATTTTGAAGTTGTGCCAATGGCCGAGGGGGCTCTTAAAGGTGCCTCAATTGCAGAGATTAACAGGTTTAGAGAGCAATATCAAATTTTTCAGCAAGATTTAACTGCTGCAAATACAGTATTGGCCAGAAATATTTCTGTTGTAGATGCTATGGAGCGTGCCCTGGATAAAGCAACAACACCCTCTGATGAATTGGTAGAGCGAGTATATGAGGTCAGAGAACAATTGTTGGATATTGACAAGGCCATGAACGGAAATGACACCAAAGGCGAAATAGGAGAAAGATCAAATCCAACGCCAGGAAATGGAAGAAGGCTGGGTTTAATGGCATTGGTAAACACCTATGGCCCTACAGCAAATCAGATCGCTGGTTTTGAACGGGCTGCAGCTCAACTTGGTGAAATTAAAGCTGAGATTAAAAGCATTATTAAAGAGACTATTCCAGAACTTGAAAAAGACTTGAAAGCTGCCGGAGCTCCTTGGATTGAGGGACAGGGATTGGTAGAGAATTAGAATACAATATATGAGGATTAGTATTATTTCAGAGCTGATTCGGCATCTTGTCAAGCACTGAGCAGTTTTAGATTGCTTTTGTCCAATTCATTGAAAGTATGAATTATCATGTAACCGATGACTGACGTGCTGTCAGTCATACACCAATTGTCATAATTGTGAGCCTTTTCCTTCAGTTGACTCCATAGCTATGGTGCCGGATAGTTTCGTAATTGTCTCTTTTACAATATAGAGGCCCAGGTCCGATCCGGTGTAATGATCGTGCGCTCGGAAAAACATATCGAAAATGCGGCTTTGCATGCTTTCACTAATTCCCACGTCGTTGTCTTCCACAGTTATTATAACTTGATGGTCTGTTATATCTCCTTTAAGCTTGACACTTGATGCATTCTTTCCATTATCGCGGTATTTAATTGCATTTGAAATTAAATTGGTAAATACCATTTTCAAACGCATTTCATCAGAATGAAATATAATATCCTCTGTGAATTCCCGATATGGAAAGAATTTCCAGCCTGAAAACAACGAGCAGATCATCGGTCTTTGAATATCATATTATACGGGAATGGGGATTAGCATGCTGGTACGGATAATGATACCCATTTTGGCAGGACATATTTAGTATATTATTACTTACGCTATTTTTAAAAATTACTGGACATGCGCTCAAAACTTTCATATATTTAAATTTCATAATGTAACCAAACAAACCTACCTATGAATATTCAAAAATTTCTTTTATCAGCAATTGGCGCCGGAGTAGTCATGTCTTTACTGGGAGGACTATGGCACATGGCACTGATGGGTGACCTCTATGCAAGTGACCTGAACAGGGCAGAACCACACATGATGCTCATTATAGCAAGTTATTTGATCCTGGCGCTGCTCATGGCCTATATATATCCGAAGGGTATTGAAGGTACAAATAAGATAGCCAATGGAATCAAATTTGGCGTTTTAGTAGGCCTTATCTGGATTCTTCCCCATTCGTTGATATTGCATGCGACTATGGAAGGCGGAGCTTTAAAAGTTCTCTTTATTGATGCCGGATGGCATATGTTTGAGCAAGCTTGCGGAGGCGTAGTAATTGCCTTGATTTACGGTATCCCACAGGCAACTGCTCCTACTGCATCCTCAGATGCATCCTCAGAATAAGGCGCTCATTACAGACCTCTCAAATGGTACAAGGGTAGCGATTTGTGTTACCCTTTTTTCTGTTTTGTATTTGGCTGAAATGAGTTTTATATCAATAAAACTAGGACCATGTCAAATTCTGCCATTTTTAGTTTAATCAGTAATCCATTTTCAGACCAGTAATGATTTTTATTGTTTTGTTCATTTTGTCTTGACACAAAACGAACTAACCCCGAAGGTCCAAAGGCTTCAAAAGCCCATGCATCTGCCGTAAACATCCAACACTGGCCGGAAATGTTTATTGTCTTCTCTATCAGGCTCGACCTGATTGAGAATATTGAAAGGGTAACACAGCATTTAAACCAAAGGGAAGTGTTACAGACACTGATCAGGAAAAGTTCTTAAAAAATGTCCAACATTTGGTATTGCATCTATTACAACTAATGCAATAAATTACATTCACAAACGCATATCTAAAAATGAAAATAGCATGGTAAGGCTTACTCAATTTAAGGCACAACACAGTAAAAAATCATTACAACTAATAAAAGACACTAATTTCAGCCGCTATTGCAAAATCGTTGCCGAAGGCGATTCCTGGTTTGCCTACCCCCTGGTAAAAGACGTTGTTGACCACCTGCGGAAAATGGGTTATGCGGTCATCAGGTGCAGTGAGAAGGGCGATACCCTCGAAAACATGGTTTATGGTACAGGATATAAAATAGACAAAAAGAGGAACACGGTATCCAACAAAGGCCCCCTTGATCTGAAGGAAGTAAAGAAGGCCATTAGGAGATACAGGCCGCGTTTTGTACTGTTTAGCGCGGGTGGCAATGATGTTGTTGGCATTGAACTGGTGCGCTATCTGTATCATAAAAGTACGGGAAAACCCTCTTTGAGGATGGCAGCCTTTCAGGATGTGCTCAACAATTACATGAAGCCTGCGATCGAACATTTTATTAAGGAGGTATTGGCGGTGGACCCTGGTGTTGACATCTTGATGGACGGGTATGATTATGCCAAACCTATTGGAAAAGGATATAAGGTGGCCGGTGTTAAGTTGGCTGGCCCCTGGATACTTCCTGGTTTTGGAGAAAAGGCGATCACAAAAAGATCGGAACAGGACCGCATCATCAAGAGGTTAATTGATGCATTTAATAAAATGTTGAAAGCCTTGAGTGTAAAGCATACAAACTTTCATTATATCAATCTGAGAGGCAAGTTTCCACTTGACAAACAATGGCACAATGAAATACATTTGAAAGCTGCCGGTTATAAAACGGTGGCTAAGTTGTATCACGAGCAGATCGTAAAAATACTTGGAGGTCGTAATCCGTTAAAATGAAATGAACAATACCACCCCCTTAATCCCCCGCCAGCGGGGGACATGGAAACTGCTGACAATTTAATGTCAATCTAAAACGGAATATATGTTTAACTGTCAACTTATTTTAGGACGATACAAAAGGTCATGTCCCCCTCTCCGAGGGGGTGCAGGGGGAAGAAAAGAGCAAATGAACCTAAGCAAATAGATTAATAATAACTTGAAGAAACTAAAACCATGATATTTGATTTCCACGCCCACCCAACATTCAAACCTTATAATTCGAGAAGTATCTACGATGAAGACGGTAAACTGCCCGACCAGGAATTATGGAAAGAACGTTTCAGACCAGATAAAAGTATTTCAAAATTGCCGCCGCTGCTCGAGGGCGAGATAAATTACACTTCTCAAATTCATTTGAATGCAATAGCCGAAGGCAATCTCCGCGGTATGTGCGCGTCGTTCTATCCCATTGAGCGGGTATTCACCGTAACATTGAAGAACCTCAAAGATTCCATACTGTACAAGTTCGTATCGCATGTGCCGGGGATCAACTGGATATTAAAGTCGAGGGAAGCAAAAGGAAAAAAGTTCTTTTTTAAACTTGCAGGCACCCTCACGGGGTACGACCCGGATGTATTAACCCGGGTTCATGATGGGGGTTACGACTACTACAAACAACTAATTGGGGAGTACAAGTACCTGGTCAAATACCAAAACTATAAACCAAAACATGGCAAAATTGCGTATGAAATAGCTAAAAACTACCAGGAATATACCCGGATTATTGATGAAGGCAAGATCGCCTATATTATGTCCGTTGAAGGAACCAATGCCTTCCTAAGCGACAGTGCCGAATTTGACGACCTGGTGAAGCTTGATCTCCAGGGAAATACTACCGCAGTTATAGCAACGCTGGAAAAAAATATTAAAGATTTCAAAAGTCAGGAGGTCCCTCCATTCATTATCACATTGGCACATCATCAGTACAATTTCCTGTGCGGGCATTCACCTAGTTTTATCGGGATTGCGAAGTTTGCCTTCAATCAGGAGGGTTATACCACCGACCCTGATGACGCCGGGGAAAAGATACACTATTACCTGACTGGAATAAAACCGGATGGAAAGAAGATCATTCGAAAGATCCTTTCAAAATCATTCGGTAAACAGCGGACATTGATTGACACTAAGCACATGAGTGCCAAAGCGCGAATGGATTACCGTGACATGATATTCGGTGAATTTGCGGCGCAGGATATTCCCATCATCCAGACGCACACCGGTGTAAACGGACGAAAGAAAATAGCTGAAGCAACAACTGATATTGAATCAGTCGAATTAAAGAAAAGTGAACAAAAGAAAAGCCATTTTTTTACAAGCTCCATCAATCTGTTCGATGATGAAATAGTCGATATCATTAGAAGCAACGGCCTTATCGGGATCATGCTGGACGAGAAAAGAATTGTAGGGAAGAAACTGTCACCTACTACGGAATATTATGTGAAATTTCTTCCTGCTCAAGTGTATAGTACAAAATACCCCAACCATGCGATGTTGAATAGTATCGCCCGAAACTCGCGCAATCGGTATGAATACAATAAGAAATTGTTCAAAAGGGCCATCAACAGGTTTGTAAAAGCAAAGAGAGATCTGGAATACGAGCTTCTTAAAAACAGACCCAATCCTAAAAAGATCAAGAAAATAAAAGACCGTATCATGCGTTGGAAAGGGGAGTCGGATACGATGAGAGACCTTATGGAGGCCGTCTTTCTATCCATATTGGCCAACCAGTTTTTACACATTGCCCAAGTGTATAAACAGGCTCGGCTGGCGGATAATACCTTACCCCACAAAGACCCTTGGGAACATATCTGTCTTGGATCGGATTATGAGGGGGTGATCAACCCATTGGATATCTACTTTTATTCGAGCGACCTGGTCAGCCTTGAAAGCCGCTTGACTTCCTTATTTATCAATGCAATCAATAACCCGCTAAAGAGTTTTGACATTTACCGTGAAGTGATGGAACCCGGCAAAGCTGCGGAATATGTGAATAAGATCTTGTGGGGCAATTCACAGTGGTTTCTTGAGCGGTACTTTCAGCGGAGTTATTTGAGCTCTTAGAAATATGACAGCAGTCATTTGGAATATAAATGCCCAAGGTTGGATACAACATTTACATAAAATCCCCTGCCTCTGCAATAACAAATAAACGTAAAATCGAATAAACCATTATTCCTTAATTTTAGTGTACAGTACATCCGCCTTTAATAACCAGAGAATAGAAAATGGTAGATAGAAAAGATTTGGATTTTACGTATACCGCTATTGACAAAGAATTCCGTTTGAGTTTAGGGTTAAGTTAAAAAAAAGGTAAGATTTTGGTATAATAAATAAAAGAATTGACTTTTGAGCGTCAAGAGTATAAAATTACAGTCCAATGGGTATCAAACTTACAAAACAAGACGAGCAAAATATTCGAGAAATTAGAGAACGTTTTCCTTCAATATTGTCTGTTGATGTGAATCGCTCTCGGGATGGGGGATTTACAGCCGAGGTTTCAACATTTTCTGGTTGTTATACCGAAGCCGAATCATTTACAGGGCTTGTGGATATGGTGAATGATGCTGTAAAAACCTATTTTGAAATACCAAAAAAAGATTATAATAAAAGTTTAAACGATTATGATAACTCAATATTATATGTCGATAAACAAATTGGAAAAATAATTGACACTGTAAAGAATCATTAAAAGTGGAATTCGTATTAGAAACGCTACAACTTTCTAAAAACTACGGCAGACTTAAAGCAGTAGATAAGTTAGATTTAAAAATTCCAAAAGGATCAGTATTTGGGATTTTAGGCCCTAATGGAAGTGGCAAAACAACAACTCTTGGGATGCTCTTAGATGTAATTCAACCTTCATCGGGAACCTCCACAGGTCGTAAATCCGTAGGTGCGACGTCGAGGACTTTCGCTATTTTCTCCAGGAGCTTGTCATCGGGAAGCAGTCGTCCTGTCTCCACCTTTGACATCTTCGCGTCGGTCACTCCTACACGACGCGCTATCTGGTATTGTAATAACCCACGCTCCGTACGGACCCTTTTTATCGCTGTCAGCATCGTTGACCGTCCTTTCGGTTGACTTGCAAAGGAAACTTGTTGTAACCTTAAGGGTAACTTATTATAAGTTAACAGACCATGTGTTCTGCGTCAATAACACAACAGTTATACTTTGAGAGGCCCCTCGATGGCACGAAGCAGGCTGGAAGACTC
>JACZXH010000116.1 GCA_022571715.1 Bacteroidota bacterium
TGTGTATTGAGCTTGCCACTCCAATACAACCAAGTATAAGAGCTACAAAACCCAGCAGATTGAAAAACCGATAAAGATTTTCGAATGCTTCTCCCATATTTTCTTTTTCGTCAGCTACCGTACTGTGGGAGTAACTATATTTTTTTATTGCCGGAAGCAATCTTTTTTCCAGTAGATCTGCTTGTTCGGTCGTTCCGGTTTTGAAATATCTCCGGTAGCTGTATCTGCTGCCATATTGTATCAGACCAGTCTGTTCAAGATACTCCAGTGATATATAAATCGAAGGCGCAAAGGTAGCCGCTACTGCATTTGTACCTGGCATGCTGCTGACGATACCTTTTACAATAAAAGATAAATAGCCGAGCTTGATAGAATCATCGTAGCTGACTTCGAACTGCATGGCAAGACTTTCATCTACAATGGCAAACCGGCCTTGCGTTAAAGATTCCATCGCATCTTCAGGTAAAGTCTCAATTTTGCCATAAAACGGATAATTGCCCTCTGATGCCACAACCTGCACCAGCCTCGTGCCCCCCTGAGGCGTTAAAAACAACACCATGGAAGCAAAACGAACATCCATAGCTTGCTCATATTCAATCGAATCAAATAAGGCAAGCGTTTCTTCTTCAAATTCCTTGTTGCTTCTCACATTCAGATCAGCACCCAACAGCGCTTTGGCGTTTGTATTAATATCCTCCTGTAAGTTGGTATTGAAACTATCGATGGCAACCAATGCCCCAATTCCTATGATAATAGACGAAATAAAAAGAAACAGCCTTGTAAGGTTGTTGCGCGCATCCTTCCATGCCATTCTCCAAACCCACTTATCATTAAACAGTGTTTTACGGGGTTTTTTAATCTTTATAATATACTCCATACCACTATACAACCCGTAATTGTTTATCTGCAATGAGTTTGCCTCCTTTTAATTGTAAAATCCTATCGGTATGTGCAGCCAGTTCCATATTATGTGTTACCAAAACCAGGGTAGTGCCTTCCTCCCTGTTTATATCAAATAACAAGCTGGTTACTTTATTAGCAGTTTCTTCATCCAGATTACCGGTAGGTTCGTCTGCAAACATTATTTTAGGTGATGAAAAGAAAGCCCGGGCAATAGCTACCCGTTGCTGCTCGCCTCCGGATAACTGTAGCGGGTAATGGTCCATCCTCTCACCAAGCCCAACTCGATCAAGTATCTCCCTGGCTTTTGGTACGAGCCCTTTTTCACCACGTAGCTCAAGAGGAATCATCACATTTTCGAGGGCTGTTATAGTGGGAAGTAATTGAAAATTCTGAAATATAAAACCTACGTATCTATTACGTATATATGCCCTGTCATCTTCACTTAATGCATTGAGTTTGATACCCGCCAGCGATACCGACCCTGATGAAGGCAGATCAAGCCCGGCACATAGGCCCAGCAGAGTTGTTTTGCCGCAACCTGAAGGGCCAACCACTGAAATAGTATCCTGCTGATTTATTGAAAATGTAATCGTATCCAGGACGGTTAGTTTATTTTCTCCGGAGAAAAATGACTTGGTTAGATCGTTTACTTCAAGAATTAGGTCCATTTTATGCTTATACCACTTTACCTATATACTGTATCTTGTAAAAAAAAGTTTGAGTTATCGTTATTCGGTAATATCTTTTCATGTTGTTAATCGTTAAACTACCAATTTAATGATGTTTTATTCTGGTTCATTTTCGGCAATTATAGTGCTTTTGTTATCTGACCGCGTTACAATCAGGAATACCTCCGGATCTGGTACCGGGTGAAGAAAACAAATCTATAATAAAAAGTTACAGGAATAGTTTCGTTCTCTTTAATAGAAATAATCATTAAACTTGGCATAGAACAGCAACATTTTATTCATCGGTAAAAATAACAAACCTAATGCTACTATCATTTATTATTTTTATTACATCTCTGGCATACATATTACCCCAGGATAGCCGTAAAACCATTATATTTTATGGTGACAGTCTCACAGCAGGATATGGTCTGGCTCCTGAGAATGCCTTTCCGGCTGTTGTAGCAGAAATAATTGAAAAATCAGGGAAAGACTTTAAGGTTGTGAATGCCGGCGTGAGCGGTGAAACTTCGTCAGGCGGACTCACAAGAATAGACTGGATACTGCATCAGCACATCGATATATTTATACTTGAACTCGGAGCCAATGATGGGTTAAGAGGGATCCCTCCTGAAAAAACCATTGAAAATCTCATGGGAATAATCAACAAGCTGAAATCTACCTATCCGGATTGTACTATTATTATAGCAGGTATGATGGTGCCCCCTAATATGGGACAGGATTACGCGAATAAATTTGCAAACATTTATACCAAAATTGTAAAATCAACGAATGCTGCCTTTATCCCTTTTCTGCTTGAAGGTGTGGCTGGAGATCCTGATTTGAATCTCCCGGATGGCATCCATCCAAACACGGAAGGGCACAAAATAGTGGCGAAAAATATTATGGCGGTACTGGAGCCATTCCTTTAGTCAATATCAATTGTCGATAGCAGCTTTTTAGTATTCAATAATTTCGCCTATTTTTTACTCATAAACTAACCCTGTCTGCTATGGAAAAAAACATTGCTACCATTAAAATCATCCTTGGCGTATTTCTGGCCGTGTTAGTTATCTATCTGCTAAATATATTAAGCACTATCTTCATTCCCTTTACACTGGCTGTATTTATAGCCCTGATCATGCAACCGGCAATCAGGTGGTTTAAAGACAGAAAAGTACCCTATGGAGTAAGTATTTCACTGATTTTTTTAGTTACTCTCATATTTATCATGGGTATTGGTCAGGTTATCTATAATACCGGCGCATCCTTTTATAAGCAAAAGGATAAGCTTGGATTACAGATTAGTTCAAAAACGAAAGGTATTGAAAGTATCATTGAACGTATTCCTGGATTGAAATTTGACAATACCAATACTGAGCAAATACTGAATCAGGTCATATCCATGGATTGGATTCTACAGTCAACGAAAAATGTTGTGGCAACCGTAGGCGATTTCACATCTGTTTTGTTTATGGTATTGATTTTTCTTGCAGCAACCCTTGGCGGTATAATCAATTATAAGTCACAACTCCGCTATCTCACACAGGGCAATGATGAACGTAGTTCGAATGTTATCAATGCTTTTGAAAAGGTCCAGCACTCCATTTTAAAGTACCTTAAAGTTAAAACGATTGTAAGTCTTACGACAGGAATCGGTTTCTGGTTGATATGTACGTTATTCGGTATTGATTTCGCCCCATTTTGGGGATTTTTAGCATTTATCCTCAATTTTATACCGACATTTGGTTCTATTGTAGCCTCTATCCCCCCGATACTCATGGGACTCATTCAAATACCCGGAACAGGCTCCATAATTTTCTTCATCGTATGCCTGGCACTTATTCAGATTATCATGGGAAATATCATTGAACCCAAGATCATGGGAACATCACTTTCACTCAACATGGCCACGATCATTATCGGGTTGTTGTTCTGGGGCTACTTATGGGGTGTGTCAGGAATGATTCTGTCTGTCCCACTAATGGTGTTAACAAAAGTAATACTTTCTCAACTATCTGACACACAAGTAATTGTAAGGATGATGGGTGAGCTTCCGAAAAACTAACCTGCTCAAGTTCATTCATTTCAATAGGTTTTAACAAATAATCAATACTGTTTACTTTAAATTCCTTAATTGCATATTCATCGTATGCCGTAGTAAATATTATCGGAGTTTCACATTGAAAAACACGGATAAGTTGTTTGAAATATGTCAATTAATGCACGTGATTCGTATTATTTTATAAGTACGAAATGATTGGGCTCGATTATTTTAATATTTACCGGAATATTCTGTAATTTTATTCGACCTTTAAAGTGTACTGGTATGAAAAGCACAATAAAAATTTTCCTTATTTTTCTTTTTCTCTGTTCAATTTCTGCGGGTTCAGTTCAGTCACAGATTATTAAAAAGCCAAAGATTAATCTGAAAAAAGGGAGTAAAAATTTATTTAAAAATATCGGAAATAAAACAGAACCTACCGATGAAGTGCAAGAAGTAAAAACAAATTCAAGGATGCCCGTTGAAAAATCCGGTGAAAAAAGGAAAATGAAGCCCCCGGATGTCAATGAAAATATTGATGAAGCGCAAGTGGCATTCGGCCATAAAAATTATGGCAGTACGCGGTTTGCTATCGAGCAAGCCATCGTAGGTATCGAACTTGAAATCGGACATCAACTTCTTGAATCCATGCCTGAAAAAGTAAGCGGCCTTTCCTGGCAGGAGTCTGAAGATCAGGTTTACAGTTCCGGAATGGGATTTGTGGGCCTGAACATAAGCAGAGAATATTATAACGATGAAAAAGGTCTAACTGCCATGGTTGCAAATAATTCAGCATTGATATCTTCCGCGCAAATTGCTGTATCCAACCCTTCAATGGTTGCACAAAACGAGAATATGAAAATAGTGACGGTGCAGGGTAACCGCAGTGTGCTTGAATACAACGAGTACAGCGGGTATAATCTGAGTGTTCCATTTGGCCAATCGTCCATTTTTGTTCTTAAATGCGTCAATTTTGATTCTGAAGACGAGGTGATGGAAGCAGCAGGTCAGTTTGACATAAGTACGTTTAAAAAATTATTGGGTGAGCAATAAAATAGTTGATAATGAAAAAATTACTGATATCATGTTTCTTATTATTTTTTATACTGCATAGCGCTGTTGCCCAGGATCCGGATATTGAAGGAAATCTGGCAACCGCAAAATCTGCATATAATTCTGGTAATTACGAAGAAGCACGTTTTACCTTACAGCAGACACTGTCAGACCTTAATCAGATCATAGGTGAAGAAATTCAGAAGCTGTTACCGGATGAAATGGGTGGATTGCCCGCTTATCAGGAAGCAGATGAAATGATCGGTAATACGGGAATGGGTATTGTCGTAAATCGCACGTACCAAAACCCTGATCAGCCGGATAAATCTGTTGAAGTATCCATTGTAGACCATTCTCCCATGATCGCCATGGTAAATACGTTTCTGTCGAGCCCGATGCTTTCGGGTATGATGATGGCGAGCAGTGGTCAAAAAGCCGTAAAAATAAAGGGATATAAAGGAATGCTCGAGAAAAATGTGGATGAAGACAGCCACATCATCAGCTATACAATCAATGTTCCTTTTGGAGATTCGCTGCTTACTATTGAAACAAATTCATTTGATTCCGAAAAGGAAGTCATTGCCATGAGCAATACAATACCCCTTGACCAGATCGTAAAGCTTGTTCAATAACGGATACAAAGCCCTGCACGATTGCTGTTACCAGGTTTTTTGCACTAACGTAATTAGTTGATGATCATTCAAGTATTTTTTGATGATTTGGGTGTCCCATTGTTGAAAACAGAAATCTCCCCTATTCAAGTCCTTTCTCAGAGCGCATTACGAGTTTTTCCGGTTGATTGCTTA
>JACZXH010000117.1 GCA_022571715.1 Bacteroidota bacterium
CTCCGATAGAAGCAGGGATCGATCCCACCAGGTTGTTATCTACCAGGTCAATGCTGAACACCCGGTCTCCCTGCACCGTGATCCCGTACCAGGAATCCACAGAGCCCGACAGCCAGTTGCTATTGTCGTCCCACAAAGTACCATCAGTCGAATTGTACAGGTCCACCAGGGCAAGCGAATCAGCCTGGGTGACACCGCCTGCAGATTGTATACCCGTCTGAATCTCCAGATTATCAATGGCCCATCCCCAGCCAACAGCAAATGCATCTGATAAAAGTCGGAAACGGAACAGGACCTGATCTCCTGCATTGATCCCGACGCCATCGGTCAGGTTAAATGTTCGGGTTTTGAAAAGGGATTCGTCTCCTGTTGTCGTGGAATTGTTATTGGCATCAAATGAACTATTGTACCTGGTTTGCCAGTCGGGATCGGCATCGGAATCGTAACCATCCAGCAGGGGTATCCAGGTGGAACCGCCATCTTTTGAGGCTTCGCTGATCACATAGTCCCAGAAAGTGGTATCCCCGAATACCGTACCCGATTCTCCGGGTTCGACAAGTACTATCTCATCGAAACGTACTCCTGCATCAGCTGAACTTACAATTATTGGGTAGTTCAGTTGATAGATATAATTGATCTCATTATCAGTCCCAGCCGTGTCATATGGATGTAGTGAATGGATAGCACCGTTTGAAAATCCGGATGGAGTATCAATAGAGAAACCATTCCCGGTGAAGTCATCCGATAGGGAGTTAAAATCATTGGAATAAAAATTAACAGGATCAGGCAAAAGTTCAACATTTGATGATGTATAATTCGCTTCCCAACCTTCATCTGTATCAAAATCATCTGTCGAAAATTCAATAAACAATGATCCTCCGGAAGAAACAAAAGGACCAGGAAGAACTAACTCTGCCAATGTCACAGAGCCGCTAAACTGACCAAGTTTTGGAGCTGAATTATCCGGCCCGTCATAAATCGTTACAAAATCATAACCCAGCTCTGTTTCAAAAGAGGTAAAATTAAGGGTTATCTGCGTTGCTCCACCTGGGGCAATCAGAAAACCGCAGTTTTGATTGTTAATGTAATCATACTGATTGCTGCCATCTGAAATATCGCCTGGAGTCGCCGTTAACGTATTATTGGATTCGCATCTATCATATCCTGCTACCCAGAGCAGGGCATTGCCCATCAAGATGGCTCCATCGGTAGTAACATCCCAAAGATCTGACCGAGCATCGGCTGAAGTTGGCCAGAAGTTCAGGTCCACTCTGCGAACAGCCTCAGGCCCGATATTTTCAGCGACCACCACCAGCGGTTCTCCATCTGTCCAGGAAGCAACTATATTTCCTCCGTTAAGAATGGTAGAAGGTCCCGTATGATAACTACCGGTACCACCATCAAAGGTGCTTACACCTGTCATCACCGGATGGGACCCGTCATTAATTATCATTGTCAATTGTGTTAAGCTACGAATATTTGAATTGGATACAGTTCCAAGCAACTGATAATTAGCTTCAAAGGAACCTGTAATATTAAATCCACTGACATTAAAAAATGTAGCACCAACCACACCTCCACCAGCCTCAATATAGGCCGCAAGATTGTTACCTAATGCCGTAGGATCGAGTGGGTTAAAATTTGTGTAAGCCAGCACCGCATCATACTTCTGCAATTCGGAAAGATCTGGAGTAGTAGATTGAACATCGATTATATCAACAATTTCAAAAAAGCCAATTTCATCTAGTTTGGACTGAACATCTATCATGTTGTTGGTTACATCCGATGCAACAATAGCTACACTGGGCAGTTGCGCTTTAACATCAGAGAAAAAGAATATTGAAGCTATCAATGTTAAAAGGGGTAAAAATCTTCTCATGGTACCGTTATTAAAAAATTGCTGTCATAATTCGTTTCATGAATACTTTCCGTAACAGGTCAGTGTCCGATCTTTATGCTGAGTAAAGCAGGTAATAAACGCGCAAGTCCTCCCGACGGATCGGGTGGTTCCGGAAGCGGGGTTGCTTCCCCGTTACCGTTACCGTTACCGTTACCATTACCGTTGCCACTTAATGCAATCGCAGCGCCCACACCGCCTGCCACCAATGCGCCGATCAGGATAAACTTGCCTGAGCCACCTTTGCCCTTAATCCTGAAACTGGCGCTCGTAATCGTTGTATTGACCGGATCTGAGGTGTCAAACATCCGGATGTTGTAATCCGTACCTTTGGTTACATCTGCCGGCACAGTCCAGTTATAAAGTTTTGTATTTGATGTGGTGCCTATCGACCTGCTCAGGGTGCTTAATTTATACAGCTCCAACTGGATCGTTGAATTGGCGGCGCCGCCATCCCAGCGTATGGGCAGCGTGGCGCCCGGCTTAAAGGTGCTGCCGGCCGTTGGCTGGATAATCCTAAACTGGCTGAAGGTGATGGTTGAACGAATTTCAAACGTAATCTCGCCGTCAAAAAATCCCAGCTCTTCTTTTGCCCTCCAGATGATCCTCTTGCCGTTTCCTGCCACCTGGTCTTCTCCTGTATCACCCGAAACCATCTGAAGATTACCCTGGTAGTTGTCTTTGCTGCTGAATAGCTCAATCCTGAATTTCTCCCCTACTTTACCCTGCAGGTCATAAAATATATGCACAATATTCGGGTTCTGATTGTCAATCCGCGCATTTACATTTGAAACTGCCTGCCCGAACGATGCAAATGAAATCAGAAACAAGGGAATTACCGCTAAGAAATAACGTCTGTATTTGGTCATATCATGTAATTTTTAAAAATCAGTACAAGCTAAAATTACCTGCTTTCCTTTCCAAAGAAAAAAATATAAATATCAGTACAATAATCTAATTTATACGGAAAAATGGAGAAATGTAACCTTGAATCAGGGAAAACGGTAAGAATACCAGTGAGTTTTTGTGCTATTTTGAATAGCTCAATCCTGAATTTCTCCCCTACTTTGCCCTGCAGGTTATAAAATATATGCACAATATTCAGGTTCTGATTGTCAATCCGTGCATTTACATTTGAAACAGCCTGCCCAAACGATGCAAATGAAATCAGAAATAAGGGATTTACCGCTAAAAAATAACGTCTGTATTTGGTCATAATCACATAGTTACTAAACATTATCACAAACTAACTTCCCCATCCGTTTTTTTAAGAGGAATTGTGCTTACATATTTCATATTGATAACTAATTTTATCCAAAAATTTATTAAATAGTAAATCCATTCATCAAAAATGAAATAGGAATGAAAAAGTGGATAATAATAATCGTTGTAATTTTTACCGTATTGGGGTGTCGTAAATCTACTTCAAATGGAGATATTGAATCTAAGTATCCTGACCCCATATCGCAGGAGACGCAGCTTTACAAAGATGTAATTGCTGTACACGATAAGGTAATGCCCAGCCTGGGGAATATTGCCTCGCTTAAAAGCCGGATTGAAGAACAGATTGGAATATTAGAATCCAATCCTGATCTTGAACCGGAAAGGTTGACAAAACTGAGAAATCAGATGAAAGCCCTCGATGAAGCAGATGAAGCCATGATGGCGTGGATGAGGATATTTATTGCCAGCTATGAAGACTGGGAACACGATAGCATTATGCAATACCTTATCGATGAGAAGGATAAGATAGACAAGGTATATGAAATGGTGGATTATACCATCCGGCAAACTAAAGCGCTCCTTGAAGAATAATAGATCGGATTTGAGATATCGGAGAAGCTAACAAGTTGGTGGAAAAACCCTGCCCCACCACACGTTTGTCATCCCCGCCTTCATTCCTTTTCGGACGGGCAGGCCTAAAGAGCCCAACGCATTTAACAAAACATTTCCATATATGTAGATTTTGCTGGGCGGGCCTTCCCTTCAGGGGATTGAGTGGTGAGCGTGAGCACAAAACATATCTCTCCCTATTATGCAAGGGAAATACTTGATAATTCTAATTTCTGGATAAAAAGGCTAATAAGTATAGTGTTTTTTCGATTTTGGGTCTGAATTGCACAATACAGGAGAAAATTAATGGCTAAAGCCGCGCCAGTTACATGCAGTGAAGTCAGGAAAAAGGAGCCGTAACCGGCAATTAGAAGTGACCGGCAATAAGGTCGCAGGGTGAACCTACGACCAGGAAATGGTTGTTTTTTTCATCAGGGAATAATGAGAATTGGCCAATAAGGTCGTAGGGGGACCCTACAATCAGGAAAAGAAACAACACGGTGGTAGCACCGTACTGCAACTAATTGCAATTCTGAATCGCTTTTTCAGCCTTTTTTACTTCGTAAAGACCAGGTTCATTTCCCCATGTGTTTCTCACATAGGTAACTATTTCGGCAATTTCGAGTGGAGTTAAACGCGGATTTGACGGCATGGGCTGTCGGTACATTTCGCCGTTTACATAGATCGTACCTGACAATCCGTATTTGATCTGGCAGGCCAGGTCATCCGGTTTCAACACCTTGAGATAATCAGACTGATGCAAGGGTGGAACAAGTTTTGCAAGCCCTTTGCCGTCATCCTGATGACAGTTGGAGCAATGCTGTTGGTATAGCGACCTGCCAGCCACCATATATTGGCTTAACTTCACACTGTTTCGCCGCTTTTCACTGCTTCCGCAGGCCAAAAACAGCAATGCCAATGCGGTAAAAAACAGGAGCCGATTTTGGAGGCCACGTGCAAGGCTGCTATTCTGCATATTCGCTGAGAAGTGTGGTGATGTCCACCATGAGTTTATCCACGTCCGCTGGATCCGTACCATCGTACGCTCCTCTGATCCTTCGTTCTTTATCCACCAAAATAAAACGCCCGCTATGAATGAATCCACCTTCCGCTTCTTCATCTTCGGCAGCAACCGACATATAGCTTACCTGTGCTATTTTGTATATATCTTCTTTGCTTCCGGTCACAAAATGCCACCTTTCGGAATCGGCGCCAAGCCGGCGTGCATACTCACGCAATACCGCCACCGAGTCATAAGTGGGATCGATGGTATGCGACAAGAACAGTACATCTTCATTTTCTTCGAAGAAATCATACACCCGGAGCATTTGTTTTTTCATGACAGGACAGATGGTAGGACAGGAAGTAAAAAAGAAATCTGCAACATAAACGCTGCCGGAAAAGGTATCATTCGTGACAATGACACTGTCCTGGTTTATAAAAGAGAATGCCTGTATGGTGTGGTAAACCGTGTCCGTTTTTATTTCTCCCTCGATATTTCCCGAAATCAATTCAAACGAACCCAGAATAGGTAATTTAGTTGGTTTGGAAGTACAGGCACCCAACATTACAATTAGAATAAAAATTCTTAGAATTACCCATTTAAGTTGTATTAATAAGTTAATATTTCCCTGCATTACCATATTCATCATTTCTTCTTTCATATTA
>JACZXH010000118.1 GCA_022571715.1 Bacteroidota bacterium
ATCAAACAGGTGCGAAAATGTGTTTCTTTCTTTATGAAGTTCCAGTTTATTGTCCGAAGTTTTTTCAACCAGCTTATCACTCAACTCATTTACCGGAACAAATATATCCGGAACATCTGCTTCGGTCTTTCTCAACTTTCTAAACGTTGCATGATCTATATAAAGTGCAAAATTTCGTGGAAGGAGAATTGGAAAGGCAATTTTGTAATGGTCGAATACAGTTTTTAGCTGTAACCAGTACATCACTTCGGCCGGACCACCCACATACGCAAGATTTGGGAGTATACATTCCTGATAAACGGGCCTGAGAATTACATTCGGACTGAATTTTTCGGGTTCACTCTCTGCAAGGTCCAGAATTTCTGTTTCACTGAAACTCAATTCTGAATTCAGAATTTTATACACCCCGTTCTCGTGCACAATCCTTTCACGAATACCGTCGTCAAGATAAAATAAATTGATTTCCCTTGGATTGATCTGCGGTTTGTAACCAACAGAGGCAAGTTTCTCGGATTGTTCTACTACCCGTAAAAATGCAGTATGGTTCTGTAATTCATCTTTGATTACATGCCTGAATGATTGTTTCAGAATTCGGTTATCCGGTTCGATAACAATAAGCCCATCTTCTCCAAAAAGTTCATTCACATAATACCTCACCGCCTCACTCAATGTGTCATGCTCAAGATATGCTTTTCTGAAAATTCCGTTATCCCCCGGCATTTTATCCAGCAGATCCTTTAAAGAATGTGGATCCATACGGCCTACCGATCCCTTCAGATTGTTTTTCCAAGTATAGCGGCTGCCATACAAATGTATATGGCTTATCTCTTCAAAATCATGATCTTCCGACGCCATCCAGTACACAGGTAAGAATTGATACTCCGGGTATTTGCTGTGAAGTTCTTTGCAGGCATTGATAACCGTTACGATTTTGTAAATAAAGTATAGCGGCCCGGTAAAAATATTGAGTTGATGACCGGTTGTAATCGTGTATGTGTTGGCTTCATTAAGCAATTTCAGATTCCGCTGAAGTTGTGGGCTGATATGAACCGATTCATATTGTTTGTGTAAAACTTCCGTAAGCGATTGGCGGAGTGCAGGATCAAACTGTTTTTGCTCTATTTGCTTTAAGAAATTCTCCTTATTGGGGAATAAAGAATAAAATGCTTTCAGTTCCTTTTTTTTACTTATATAATCCAAAAACAGACGGGAGAACAATCCGGTTACTTCAAAGTTAAGTTTTTCAATTCTCATATATTGTAATATTGAATTATCGCACTAATAAGGGTTCTTACGTTTTTCCAAATCATATACTTGTTTTGTATTCAAATTACTACTATAAAATTACTCCAAAGAGATCAAATTCATTCGCATCCGTGATCAGTAGAATCGATAAAGCCACAAGTATTGATCACTAAAATATTTACATCATCTTTTTGTGACTCATGTCTTACGTCAACATTGTTACCATTCAGTTGTGTCTGCAAAATCTCTGAATCCCCTCTATTTTTTGCACACCCCAATGTAACGATATTCACTTTATTTTTACCTCGACCTTTTGTATTCATAATTTTCAACCGTCTGTCAAAGTTAACTAAATCAGCTGCCAACTGCCAACGGCTTCCCTTCGCATAAATCAATATGCCTAGGTATTGCTTAGGGAAAATCAGCATATATTTGTGCCGCTTTCACCATGACAAAAAGGATCATAATTTCGATTATCACTATATTTTTTGTGTCAGCATGCGTGGATGAAGAATTGTGTACGGGAGAAGGCACCAATGAAATAAAACTCCTTTTTGTTGAAAGCGGAACCGAAACACCCATAGAGGTTGCATTAGACAGCATTGCTGTATCAGGGAGACCGGAAAACTATCCGCTGATCGCCGATACGATCGTGTCTGCACTCACCCTCACAGTGGATCCGGCCAGAACTCTTACCCAGTTTATATTTTATGCTAAGAGTAAAACTGATACGGTTATGTTTGGAAGAATTGATACACTTATTCTGTCCTATAATGTAACACCGAAATTAATTTCTGTACAATGCGGTCCAGAGTTTATTTTTTCGGATTTGGATACCCTCAAATTTACTTTTGATTCTCTTCAAATTGTTGAATCTCACTTTTTACTCGAAGTTGAAACAAACCTTAAGATATATTATTGATAACACCAGATGGCTTAAACTGCTTTTAATATGGATTGCACTCATCGCAAATCATAGTGGAACTACGCAGGCAATTATTTCCGACAGTATCCCGAAATCTAAAATGATAACTCCAACAATGTTTATGTTCGGATTTGACATGTTGGGGCCTGCGTATACGGTTATTAGTGAACAACGCAGCGGTTGGGAGCTGGAAGCCTCTCTAGATGTTCACAAGTATTTCGTCGTGTTTAATTATGGCGCTGAATTCTTCGATTTCCAAAAAGATACATATGATTACACCAGTGATGGAATCTATTGGCGTATTGGTGCGGATATAAATATGATTCCAAGAGATGAATTTGGCAGTTTGATGTACTTTGGGTTAAGATACTCCGGATCGACGCTGACAGAAAAAATGACGGGAAAAGTTTTCGACAAACAGTGGGGCACTACCTATTTTACCAGTTTGAACGGAAATGTAAATGCAAGATGGATCGAAATTGTAGTGGGAATGCGAGCAAAAATATGGAAAGAACTATTTGTGGGATATACGCTGAGATTGAAGACTTCGCTGAGGTTATCGGGAGACCAGGAATTGGAAACTTATCGTATTCCGGGTTACGGTCTTGCATCTGAATCCACCTTCTGGGGGTTGAATTACTACATATCGTGGCGGTTCAAATTCAGAGAAAAATACACAGTTCCCCAGAAAGAATAACTATTTAACCCGGAATTGTCATTAGACTTTGTAGCGACCGTTTTAAGTGGCTGTTAGTCAGGTGCTCCACATATTTTTGGCACGGAGGCATAGTTATGATATTGTTAAGCAAGCCTACCTGCAAAAAGTGAGCAAAGCCTGTCCCGCCAGCGCGGGATGGAGCAAACGACTGTCAATTAGAAGCCACAGGAAATTTCTAGTGACAATTCTGGGTTAAATCCCATATGGGTAGGTAACATCACTGAGTGGCAAGTTGGTCCTGCCATCAGCAATTTATGCCGGGCACGCTTATTTTTTAAAAAGTGAATCAACAAACTCGGTTTTGTCAAATACCTGGAGGTCCTCCATTTTTTCGCCAACACCGATATATTTTACAGGAATTTTAAACTCATCTGATATACCAATGACCACTCCGCCTTTCGCCGTACCATCAAGTTTTGTTACTGCAATCGAAGTCACTTCAGTGGCTTTTGTAAATTCTCTAGCCTGGATCACGGCATTCTGACCAGTACTGCCGTCAAGTATAAGAAGTACATCATGGGGGGCCTCCTCTATGAATTTTTGAATTACCCTTCGGATCTTAGATAGTTCATTCATCAGGTTCACTTTGGTATGAAGCCTGCCTGCTGTATCAATAATCACAACATCAGATTTAGTCTCAACAGCTTGTTTCACCGTATCAAACGCAACCGATGCCGGATCGGTGTTCATGCCGTGAGAAACAACCGGAACACCTACTCTTTCGCCCAAAATTTTTAACTGATCCACGGCTGCTGCCCTGAAGGTGTCTGCGGCTCCAAGTATAACGGACAGGCCCCTTTCTTTAAACCGCAAAGCAAGTTTTCCGATAGTGGTTGTTTTGCCTACTCCGTTCACCCCCACCACCAGTATTACGTAGGGTTTAAGTCCCTCTGGTACCTCAAAACCATCAAAATTATCTGTATTGTTCTCCGAAAGCAGCGCAGTGATCTCTTCCTTTAAGATACGATCCAATTCCTCTGCGTTCAAGTACTTATCACGTGCCACCCTGGCTTCTATCCGGTTAATGATCTTTACTGTGGTTTCGACACCCACATCTGAGGTAATAAGTACTTCTTCAAGGTTATCAAGCACTTCATCATCTACCGTGGATTTTCCAGCAACAGCTTTTCCGAGTTTTGTAAAAAAACTCTCTTTGGTCTTCTCCAGCCCTTTATCGAGCGTTTCCTTTTGTTTTTTTGAAAACAGGCTTTTAAATACCATTTGGAAGTTCAGTTAATGTCTTTATCAGGATGGATTTTCACAAACAAAAAAGTCCCTTGAAGGGACGTAATTGAAAACCAATGCTTAATTATACTATTTCTTTGCCAGCACCTCTTTTACCATATCGTCCGGAACCATTTCTTGCTTGAAAATGTACGCACCGGTTTTTTCAGATTTGATTGTCCTGATTACCATTGCATAATGTTTTGCTTCCTTCTTTTTCAGGGTTGCTACAACTTTCTTAGCCATTACTATTTAATTTCTTTATGAACGGTGTATTTGTTTAAAATATGATTGAACTTTTTAAGTTCAAGTCTTTCAGGAGTGTTTTTCCTGTTTTTGGTTGTGATATATCTTGATGTGCCCGGTTGCCCGCTGTTTTTGTGCTCCGTGCATTCAAGGATTACCTGTATTCTGTTGCCTTTCTTCGCCATCTCCTCATTCTTAAAATAATTCGTTCTGAAGTTTTGGATTGCAAAAGTAGAACTTTAGTTCTTAAAGTCAAAGCGATTATCCCAGCAAATATATGTGCAAAAAGTATGTATCCGTACATGCAATGATGGTCGCAGGGTGACCCTACTACCTGGGAGGAGGATGCGACCAGTGATCATGTGACACAGTTAATAACTAATGATGTTTTTAATTATCCAGATCAGGCAATACAAAATCGTCTAGCGGGCTGGACTGAGCCATCAATGCTTCAATTTCATCACTTTTTCTTGGTGCCATGTCTGACAATATCTCAAATCCGTCTTCGGTGATCAAGACATCATCTTCAATTCGTACTGCTATGCCCCACCATTTCTCGTCACATTTGCTACCCTCCGGCACATAGATGCCGGGCTCAACGGTTATAACCATATTTTGCTCCAGGGCTTCATAATTACCTTTGTCATGTACATCCAACCCGATATGATGCGACAATCCGTGTGGGTAATACATGTGATTTTGACCTGGATCCGTTATTAATCCAAGTTCGGCAAGCCCTGAATTAATGATATCACGGGCAATTTGTCCCAACTCCTGAAAGGTTACTCCCGGTTTGCAGGCTTGGATGGCTGCCTCCTGCGCTTTGAATACCAGGTCATAAATTTGCTTCTGTTCCGGAGAAAATCTGCCTGCTACCGGAATGGTGCGTGTTACATCTGCAGTATATCCGTGGTATTCCGCTCCAAGATCCATCAGAATCAGTTCGTCATTTTTAATATCGGGCTTATTGTTTTCGATATAATGCAAAATACATCCGTTGTGCCCTGCCCCTACAATGGAGGGGTATC
>JACZXH010000119.1 GCA_022571715.1 Bacteroidota bacterium
ATTGTAACTTCGTCGGGTAAAAAGGTTGACTTGAAATGGAAAGATCAATATAACGTAAAGAAAGGGGATAGTATTGTAATTTGCACACCAGGAGGTGGGGGTTACGGACACACGTAAAATAATTTGATGCTCTGAAGTATTGTAATGATATTGCATTATGAGCAATCACCATCACTTCACTGACGCGCATTTGCAATGCGTGCCGATTTAAATAGCAACAGTAAAATAAAATTCCGATATTAATCCCATGTCAGAAAAATACAAAGTCGGGGACAGCGCTATTCCTCATTTCATGACTATCACTGTTATTGACTGGGTTGATCTATTCACAAGGCAGGAATTTCGGGATATTCTCATTGATTCTTTGAAGTATTGTAATGAATATTGCATTATGAGCAATCACCATCACTTCACTGGCGTGCATTTGCAATGCGTGCCGATTTAAATAGCAACAGTAAAATAAAATTCCGATATTAATCCCATGTCAGAAAAATACAAAGTCAGGGATAGCGCTATTCCTCATTTCATGACTATGACTGTTACTAACTGGGTTGACCTATTCACAAGACAGGAATTTCGGAATATTCTCATTGATTCTTTGAAGTATTAATCAATATTTAAGACTAATACCTAAACGCATATTCAAAAAGTTGAAATTGAAAATGTATAAATCGATCAATAATTCTATAAAGGGGATAAATATCGTACATGCCTAAATCAGTTACTTTTAAGAAAGGAGCAGCAAGTGTCCTTATCTGGTCTGTAATTGCAGCTGCTTTCATCGGACCGGGTACGGTTACCACAGCGGCTACTGCCGGTGCACTTTTCCAACTTGATCTGGTGTGGGCTTTGCTTTTTGCCACTGTTTCCTGCATTGTACTTCAGGAAGCTGCTGCAAGAATAACCATTGGATCTGGGTTTACACTTGGTGAGGCAATTTCTTTGCGTTTTGGGAAAAATAAAATTAAAGTCTGGCTGGCGCTTTCCGTGATCTTCGGATGTGCAGCATACGAAGCGGGTAACATGCTGGGCGCCGTATCAGGATTAAAGCTGATTTTCAATCTCCCGGCAGTTTATTCAACCACAGCCATATTTTTATTTTGTGGTATTCTCCTGTGGTATGGTACAGGCCGGATACTTTTTCATTTTCTTGGAATAATCGTTGCCCTAATGGGAATACTATTTATCAGCGCTGCTTCAGGTATTGGCTATTCTTTCATGGATGTTCTAATGGCTTCATTTCAGCCTTCTTTCCCTCAAGGATCAGGGCTAATTACCATTGGTCTTATCGGTACCACTATCGTACCTTATAACCTTTTTCTCGGATCGAGCATTAGTAAAAACCAATCTGTCAGAGAAATGCGCATTGGGATAACCATTGCCGTATTGATCGGTGGATTTATTTCGTTAGCAATACTGGTGGCTGGCACAGCTATTTCAGGAGTGATGAGCTTTGATGCGTTAACCGAAGCGCTGATTGCCATGAAAGGTAAGTATGCAGGAACGCTTTTTGGGTTGGGATTATTTGCGGCTGGAATTACTTCGGCGCTAACTGCCCCGCTGGCTTCAGCCATTACAGGCAAAACACTGCTGTCAAGCCCAAACAGGAGCTGGTCGGAAAAATCGGTGGCATACCGGTTAACCTGGGGAATCGTACTGGCAACAGGATTTCTGTTTGGAATTTCAAATCTTAAGCCCATTCCCGTAATCATTCTCGCTCAGGCAATCAATGGCTTTTTACTTCCATTTGTAGCTGTTTTCCTGTTATTAATTGTAAACGATAAAAAACTTATGACCCCGGAAACCATCAATAAGCCATGGCTCAATGTGCTGACATTGCTTATTGTTTGGGTGACAATTTTTCTTGGATTGAATAATGTTGTAAAGGCCATTATACAAACTTTTTATCCCGGACCGGAGCATAGTTATTACCTGATTTTGATCGGATTACTTGCGTTAAGCATAACCATATGGGTTGGAAATAAAATCATGCTTCAGCGAAAAAATATCAAGAATCCTGGTGAATGATAGTACACAACAGATGAAGAGTTGATTTTGAATTCCTATTGCCCGTTATCATCAACCTGCTGTTTAAATTTAATTTCATCATTCAGCTATTAGTCAGATATCAAGCCAAGGTGCGGAGCATCGTAATAATGACTCACCACGCCATTTATGGCGTGGAAACTGACCCACAGAACTGACCGGGGCTTTAGCCCCATGTGATTTAGAAACAGGGTTCTGCAAGTTTATGGGCTAAAGCCCGTGATTTGGATTGGTTGTTTAACTCCGCCATAAATGACGGAGATAGTCAGACGCATAGCCACCGTTGCGCACCAGACTGCGGCCCCGAATGCATACCTATGGCACAATACGCCGATCTAGGTTTAAAAACACTATTGAAAGTTGAATTTTTATGATAGTGATAGTAAATCCACACGCATTAGGAGATGCGCGAGAGGGTAGTCTGCAATTTCAATCAAATCACAAACACCATACTCAATATCCCGAGCAGCAGAATCACTTTACAGTAGCTGCTGAGCCAGCCAAAGTCTTTCTTTTTGTCAGCAAGAATAAGCCGGTATATAAAAATACTGTTCAGCAAAAGAAGTATTAGGTTCAATTCGACCCAAATTTTGCTGAAGTTCACTGACGTGAGGTAAAAAACAGATAACGTAAAAAGCAAAAGCAAAACGTAAATAAATAGTTTTGTTTTCAGTACTCCCCAAACCACGGGCAATGTTTTACAACCAAATTTTTCATCTCCGGTCAGGTCTTCGAGGTCTTTGATGATTTCACGTATCAGCGAAAAAAATCCGGCAAAAAATCCATAAATCATTATTTCCCTGCCACTTTCCGGGTATAAAAATACAATTAGTGCAATTGCTAGTCCGGATAGAAAGCCAATGATCACATTACCGATAAAAGGAAGCCTTTTAAGAAAGTTGCTGTACCACCAGAGAAAAAAAGCAGCTATAAAGTTGATGGCTCCAATATAGAGCGACACATAGGCGCCAATAATTATACCGGCTAAATTAAAGGTTGAGTGGAGTAGGATGGCAATTCTGCGCGAAACGTCAATACCGACAATTACTTTCTCCGGATGGTTTACAAGGTCAATTTTAATATCATAATAATCATTGATAATATACCCGGCAGCTGCTATCAGAACGGTTGATAATGAGAGCAGAAACAGGCGGCTGTCAATTACTACATGTAACCAGTCGCCAATCGGATTACAGAGAAAAACTGCTGTAAAATACTGCGCAAATACCAGCATAAGAAGGTTTTGCAGCCTCACTGCCTTTAAAATGCCCTTGATGGTTACCGGTGTAATGGAATGATGCAGGCTCACTTTAACATAAATTTTACACCAAAACTAATTCTTTATTTGCGTTGTTTGAAATATTCCTCTTTTGCTCAATAGTAGTGACTCGTCATTCTGACCACGCCACGGCGTGGGAAGAATCTGTCATGCTACCTGGTTAACTTTAAACAGATCCTTCGTTGCTCTCAGGATGACGATTGTGGCGTGGAGGGTGATTTAACTGATTTACCTTCAAAAAGCGGTCAAATCAACGGCAGTTTTACTTATACCGATCAATTATATTCTGACTGATGATCCTGTATATTTCCTGTATAGCCGGATCCTCCAGATAATCAAAATGTGTATCCATCGTCTGAAAATCTTCTCTCCTGGCCGGTCCGGTTTGTGCATTTTCCGGGCCAATTTCCAGGCTTTTGTTTATGGTCTCGGTAATCAGCGGCTTAAGCAATTCAAAATCAAAACCTTCATCATCAAGGATTGCTTTTGACAAGGTGAACATATGATTTGTAAAGTTGCAGGCAAAAACGGCTGCAACATGAATGGCTTTCCGGTTAGCAGAACTAACCTGTTTCACATTATTACTAATGGATTTGGCGATCCGGATAAGAATCTCTTCTGTTGAAAGGTCAGAGGCTTCAATAAGAACAGGTATTTCAGAGAAATTCGCTTTTCTGTTTTTTGAAAATGTCTGAAGCGGATAAAAAACACCTATGTGCTGTGTGGCTGCATATTCCAGCGCCTGGATTGCAATGGATCCGGATGTATGTATCAGGATAGCATGCTCATCAGGCAGTACAATCTCTTTCACCACCTCTTCGATGGCATCATCAGGGATACATACAATAAACAACCGGGAGTTGGAATCTGAAAAATCAAGATCGCCTGCCGGTACGGCCTGATACAAGCGTTTGACTAACGTGTCAGCCTTTTTGCTGTCCGGACTGTAAACTTCCTTCACGGCATAGCCGCAGTTATCAAGGGCCGGCGCCAGATGCCATGCCAGGTTACCGGCGCCAATTATAGCCACATGTAAGTATTCTGGCATTATTCAGATACGTAATGAACTACTGATCGCATAGGGATAATATGAAGCGGAAGTAGTATTCCGGAATATTTTCAAATGCCCCTAATTGTTTCAGGCGTTCTCCTTTTCAACACGCGATAAATAAGTGTTAATTCCTCTTATTAGTATTATGAAATAACCAAGTCCTATGGCAATAAGTATGGCATAAACTGTAGATTGAGTGACACGCGGACTATCCAGCGTTAAAAAGGTAGCAAATGTATCCACCACTTCAATTTCAGGTTCAAGCGCAAGCAGGCGCCGGATTGCCAGTTCTTCGTCGTATAGACGCATGTCTTCCCGAATGACCGACAATGGGTTCGTAATATTGTCTTCCGCCAAAATCACGTTGACGGAACCTTCGCGGGTACGATTAGAAAGGGTAGCCAGATTACGGTAAATCACACTTTTCAAGCTATCCATTTTTCCTGCTTCCAATTGCAATTTACGTAACTTACTTTCACGGTTTTGCTTATTGATTTCAAGCCGTTTCGATATATACTTGATGTTCCTAAAATAATTAACAACGGGTTCTTCAAAGTCAGGTATTATTGAATTATCATATACCCGAACTACAATTTCATACGTGGATTTATTGTCAATCTCAAGCCGCGATATTACCTGGCTGATCTGTTCTTCATTCGCTTTCAGGTTTTTGAGCTGTATCTTCAGAATCTCCAGGTCAATAATCTCCTGTTCATTTACAAATGGGATCGCTTCAAAACCTTTTATCTGTACTGCCAGCAACGAATCAATACCCAATACGCTTGCAAGTTCACTGCGGTCTTTTCCATTGCATAGCATGTCCAGCTTCTCAATCGATTTTTCAATGAGTTTACCCCGGTAAATTGATATATTCAAGAGCATGGAGGTACGGTAATAGGGCCTGGAAGTTTTGTAGTCCCCGATGGCCCAAACAATACCCAGAATAATCAGGATTAAGAATAAATATTTATGTTCAATAGTAACTCTCCGGATTGATACGATTATACGTA
>JACZXH010000069.1 GCA_022571715.1 Bacteroidota bacterium
GAATATCCTCCATTCTACGGAATCATGAAAATACTCACACCCACACACTTTACATGGGTCCAATATAACACTGAAGGTGATGAGATATTCGGTATTGGCGGAGGATCTTATTCGATTGCTGGGGACAAGTATGTTGAACATATTGAGTTTGTTCACCCTGACCGGCTCGACCAAATTGGTGTGAATGCCGTTTATACCTGGCGGCAAAACAATCCGGATCATTGGAATATCAGTGGTGTCATCGAAAGCCGTGACAGCCTCCAATATCTGGAGGAGAACTGGGCAAAATATAATACAGATTCTGAGTCGGAAACTGAAACTGAAAGTATGAATTTGCGGTAAGAAATTCTTATTCTTGTAATGCTAGGCACTCAATTAAAATGCTTCGTTCACGCTAAGGTAAAAGCCCATTGATTCCACTCCAAAACCATAATCAAAGCGGAGATTCATCCGGGGTTGAATTTCAATTCTTAATCCCAGTCCTGCATTTGGAAGAAAGTCTTTCCAGTCATTAGGCTGGTCGCCGAGGAAACCACCCCCAATCCAGAAAACCAGACCGGTTCGCTTGAGCAATTTGAAACCTTGTTCCACGGGCTCCCGGCTAAACATATAGCGGTATTCAATCAATCCAAAAATACTCGTTTTATCACGGTATTGTCCCGTTAGGTATCCACGGAGATCATGACTGCTTCCAAGGGTTGGCATTTCTCCATAGGGTATATCGCCAATGCCGAAATTTGATTTTATCGTCCATGCCAAGGTGCTCCTGGTGGTGAACAGAGATTTATATTGGCGATAATCCAAAGTGGAAACCACGTATCGATTCTCGCTGCCAAGTTGAGTTAAATAAAAAATGGAAGAGATATTCAAGAATATTCCTTTAAAACAATTTACTACCATATCCCTGGAATCATAGAAAAAATTGGCTCCGATACCGCTGTTAAAATTGTTATCGCCAAATTCAATATACACAGGATCTGCCGCCATCGTTGGATTTACCCCGGAAGCGATGGTTTGATTCAAGTCTATAATTCCTCCCAGGAAAAGGTTATTGTCAATTTTCCACATCAGACGTGGCTGTATAACCCAATAGAATTTCTGATAAGCCGTAGTCGTCTCACCCTTGGGTGTATTCCTTCCCGCATCGTATCCTATTCCAAAATAATGATCGGGCATAATTTTTAATTTCGTGTTGAAAAATATCCGAAACCTGTCCTGGTTATAAAAAATCCTTCCTCTTGAATTCAAAACAATGGCTCCAACAGTACCATAGGCAATATTTACCGCTATTGATGACCGTTGAATTACGCTATCTTTCGGATTGGTTTTAAATGTAAATAGGTTTGCCGTACCAATGACAAATCCCAACTCAGGGGAGGCGCCAGGCCCTGCAAAAAAACTATACCTAAGGTTTTTGGTGGCCTTTACGGAATCCCTTTCTAGTTTGCGTTTAATTCTCTCATCAGTGCTGCTTCTGTTTCCGTACTGAGCAACACTAAAAAATGGTACAAAAAGAATACCTGTCAATATAAGAAATCGACAAAATGTCAATTAGGAGATTGATGGTTACACATAATAATTTAAATCCCTTCTGAATAATTGATATACTTCAATACCTGCCTTCTTGCTTGATCCTTCACAAAAAAGTGTATAAAACTAACCACTTAAATATTAATAATTATTGCAGCGTATAATTACTTAGCAAAAAATAAAATGACATAATGTATGTAATATTCAAATACAAAAGACTAATCAACTTAAATAATACGTTCATTAGCCAAGAGAAATACAAGATTTAGGCATTTGACTGAACGTAAATAAGTTCACCACGACGGAGGGGAATCCAGGGTGGATTTTCAAAAAGTGATAAGAAGGATAATTCCATATAATCCTAAATTAAAACCATTGGGAGGGCTTTGAGGAAAAATCACAGTTTGTATAGAAGTAACTTATTTGATTATCTTGCAACATGGATACAACGTACCAGGTTACCACTTACTCTTCCGACTTTCTTGAAAAACAAGTGGAAATCGGACACTACAACCTTAGTCGCTGGCTGGGAGCCAGACAAAGCCCAATAAAAATGTTGAGACAACTTTATTCGAAGCCTGATTTTGATCCGGAAACGAGATTCTATGCGCTAAAGGATGGCGAATTGATCGGATTTCTACCATCCAAAATACGAAAAGGGAATAAGGAAGCGGATCTGGAATTCCCTTTGTTGGCAGCAGGATTTGAGGATGCAGAGGAAGCATTAATGGGTTACGCTATTGAGCATTTGAAATTGAAAGGGGTGTCTATTGTTATTTCCAGAGTATCGGATGCATGGGGCAACACTACTGAGTTGGCTAAAAAGTATGATTATGAAAAAATTGAGTTGAAGTGGAAAACCGCCCAGCTAGAAGTTAAAAACTATAAGGGCAGTCCTGACGGAGATAACACCCAGGAGGTCACAGAAGGAGATTTTAATGAAATTCGCGATATTATGATCGCCTTCCGGAAAAACTCTAAGGATGAAGCCCAAGCCCAAATTGACAAGCTGGTGTCGATTTCCGAAAGAGTGACCAGCTGGAAGATAATCCGGGAAGATGGGAAGATTGTTGGCCACGATCACCTGGTAGAAGATATCCTGGATTCAGAACGAGCCCGCATGAATGCAATTTATGCCACTGGTGATGATATTCGTGATCGAATCATGAAAGACCACATAAATGCAGCCAGGAGAAATGGAATTAAGCTGATCGATAATTTCTTCTGGGGACCGACACAAGAGATGGACGGGCCATACCGGAATTATGGGTTTGAGGTTGGTGAGATATGGTCATATCAGAAGGAGCTTTAGCATGATAAAAATCGTTGTTTTCGATGCCGGCGATACCCTTTGGCATAACGAACAATTATTCCAGAATAGAGGATAAGAATATTGTGAATTGCTGAGGGATTTCTCGCCAACGAATAATTATAACCTTAGAGTGCGTACAATTATCGCAGATGAAGACATTATCCGGAGAATATGAATCACAGACCAATGTAAGAGATAAACCCTTTTGGTTTATTTTTGTCTAAATACATAGACATTTGCAAACATCGATGAACATACCAATTCGAACCCAATTCACTATTTTTATTCTCGGCTTGGGACTGGGAGTTTTTTTACCACAAATCCAAGCGCAGAATCTCAATAGAAACCCAAACATGAGGCTAGAAGCGACGGGCCTGGAAATTGGTAGCAGGTTACCTGATTCCTTAGAAGTTTACGACGCCAATGGGTATAAAATGAAAGTAGCTGATCTGTTTCAAAATAACTACACCGTAATTGTTAGCGGGTGTCTGACCTGCCCGGTATTTTTAAGAACATATCCTGGGGTTGAAGCGGCTTATCATGACTACGGGGATAAGGGTGTCGATTTCTATTATCTCTACAAAACGCTGGCCCATCCCGAAAATCACGGTTATATACAGCCAATAACCATTGAGGAACGCCTGGCCCATATTGCTGTGGCGAAGGATAAGCTCCAAACAAAGATCCCCTGGCTGGCAGATCCTATGACAAATGAAGTGAGTTCTGCATTTGGCCTTACACCTAACTCCGAGTTCTTGTTCGACAATGAGGGGCACATTCTTTATATGAATACCTGGAGCGATGCGGATGCACTCAGAAGGACGCTGATTGAATTAGTCGGCCCAGTGACAAAAACCTCTACGATTGAATCTCTAGACTTGCCGAAGGTTTTACCAATGAGCACACCTTCTGAAGAAGTTGTTACACGAATTACTGTAAACGAGACACTCATACCGATAATGGTTCACCCCGAAGAAGATGATGCCACTTATTATGTAAAGTTAAGAGTAGAGGTAACGAGTAACTTACTACAAAATGGTTCCGGTAAACTATATCTTGGCTTCCACCTTGATCCGATTCATAATGTTCACTGGAATAACCTGGTTGATCCCTTAGCATATGATATCACTGTTCCTGACAGTACGAGCATTAACGAATCGAGAGGCATAGCTCCGCTAATCAATCAACCCAGTGATACCGATCCGAGAGAGTTCCTTATTGAAGTCGATAACTGGAAATCCGTAGACCCCTTGCCGATTGAAGTCACGTATTACGCATGTGATGAGGATGATAAGTGGTGTAAACTCATAGTTCAGAATTATACTCTCACTCTAGATCCTGATCCTTATGCCGGTCGTGTGATAGGCAGGTCTTTCCGGTCGCGTTCCCGAGACCGGATGATGCAGGAAAGAAACAATATTGTTGAACGTATGATGAGTTTTGATACGAACCAGGATGGGCTTTTGAGTAAGGATGAAGTCCCTGAACGGATGCGGATGCGATTTAACATGATCGATGTTGATAATGACGGATTCCTAAGTAAAGACGAGATATCAGCGATGAGAAGACGCTAACCGCGTTGAAATTTAAGATATTAGAATTGAGTTGGTTATTCAACCCCGAAAGATACCAACGGGTCTTTCAATTCACTACATCCTTCCACATATTGGCTACAAAATAACTGAAATTCATGTCCTTTCATTTTTTCTTTCACAATAGTATGAAAATTTTTGCATCCGTCACAAACAATTAATTCGGAAGCAGACAGCCTTACAGGAGTACGGTATCCGTTACACGCGTTAGTCGCAGGGTCGATTGAATCGGTTTGTATGTCAAGAGGATGATAGGCTGATGGTTAAATTTTTTCAAATATTGAAAGTATTAATGACATGTTATTCAATAATTTCAAACTCATTCTTCGGAATCTTCTTAAGCAAAAAGGATTTTCTTTAATCAATATACTGGGACTGGCAATCGGTATTTCCGTATGCCTGGTTATACTTCAGTATGTGCAATTTGAACTTAGTTATGATAATTTCCATCAAAACAAAGATCGCGTGTATCGAACCATCACATCATCTTATACAAATGGAGAACATCGTGGTGATTTTCCACTTTCTGGTTATGCCCAGGGTCCGAGTATGATGCAGGATTATCCGGAAGTTGAGGCCTATTGCCGGATTCATCCCCAATATGGAGGGGCAGTAGTTGCTTCAGGAAAAAACTCGCAGGAAGTTCTTTTACATGAAGAGAGTATGTACTATGCTGATTCCACCTTCTTTGATTTTTTTACCTACACTGCTGAGGTCGGTGATCTTAAAACTTCACTATCAACACCGATGTCCATTGTTATCACCCGAGAAATGGCGAATAAGTACTTTAGAGAAGATTCAGAAGCATTGGGAGAATTTCTAACGCTCTCGGGTGGTTGGACAGAGGGATTATATACAGTCACGGCCGTTTTGGAGGATCCCCCTGAAAACAGCCATCTTGAATTTGACTTTCTTTTGAGTATGCATGATCTTCTGGAGAATGGCCAATATCAAAACGGTGACGGCTGGGGTTGGTCGAATTTTATAACCTATATATTACTTTACCAAGGATCCATTCCAAGGGACCTTGAAGATAAATTACCAGAGTTTGTTACAAAATACGAAGGTGAAAACCTTGCTGAAACAAACAGTGAATACAAGATCGAGCTTCAACCTATCATCGAAATTCATTTGACTTCCGGGCTTAAAGAGGAACTGGCATCGACTGGTAGTTCTTCTACCGTTTATTCGTTTGGAATTATAGCCTTGTTTATTCTCATCATCGCCTGGGTAAACTACATAAATCTAGCGACCGCCCGTGCACCCGAAAGGGCCCGAGAAGTGGGTATCAAGAAAGTAGTAGGAGCCAGCAAAAGACAACTGATTACCCAGTTTCTCATGGAGTCAGTCATGATCAATGTAGTTGCTGCAATTATAGCGCTGTTTTTTGCCTGGCTATTACTTCCTGTTTTGGGTGATATGATTGGAAAGACATTGACTTTTCAGCTTCTCAATGATTCTACTTTTTGGGCCGTATTTATATTCATCATATTTTCCGGTTCCATGTGTTCGGGGCTTTATCCCGCTTTTGTTCTGTCTTCTTTCCGTCCCGCAACCATACTTAAATCAAGCCAATCAAGTTCCGGATCCCCTTTTATCAGGCAAGTTCTCGTTGTATTTCAATTTGGAGCATCATTAACACTAATAGCGGGAACATTAACTGTCTATAAACAAATCACCTATATGAGGGATCAGGACCTTGGAATGACGTTGGATCAGGTGATGGTTGTGAATGGACCTCGTGTAGTAGCGGAGGGTCAAAAACGAGGTGTTATATTCAGTGGTTTTAAAAACGATCTATTACAACTGCCATATGTAAAAAATGTTGCGTCCTCCACAACCGTTCCCGGTGGAGGTTTCAACTGGGAGTCTTCATTCCGAAAATTAGGCGACGATCCGGAGCTTGAGAAACCGGGTAATGTAACCTGGGTGGATACAGCGTTTATTTCTACCTATCAATTTGAACTAATTGCTGGACATAACTGGAATCTTGAATCTCAAACTGACCAGCAATCAGTCATTGTCAATGAAACCGCACTTACAACACTCGGGCTTGGAGATGCTGAAAATGCGCTGAATGAAAACATCTTAATGGGGGATGATACGGTTGGGATTATTGGTGTATTGAAGGATTTTCATTGGAGTTCACCCAAAACAGCTCATGAGGCAGTTCTGCTGGCGCCTACTCCCTCAGCTTCCAGGTACTATTCCATACGATTAGAAGGAGCAGATCTTCGTGGTTCAATTGCTGAAATACAAAGACTCTATAGTGAACACTTGCCAGGAAACCCCTTTGACTACTTTTTTATGGATGATTTTTTTAATAAACAATACCAGGCAGATATGCAATTCGGAAAGATCTTTAGCATTTTCTCCATACTGGCAGTATTTGTTGGTTGTTTGGGCTTATTCGGACTTGTATCATATACAATAGTTCAAAAAACAAAAGAAATTGGAATACGCAAAGTATTAGGTGCCAAGGTTTCTGACATTGTCGTTAGGCTTTCCGGACAATTCATGATCCTGGTAATTGTTTCAAGTGTGATTGTTGTTCCGTTTGTATTTTGGGGAATGACTAAATGGTTAAATGGTTATGCTTTTCCTGTATCAATCGGATGGGAGTTTGTGGCATTTCCTGTTCTTATACTCCTTGCTATTACCTTCGTCACCGTGAGCTTACAAACCGTAAAAGCGGCAATCGCAGATCCGGTGAAATCATTACGAACAGAGTGACATTTGCTTTGATTATGCTTTAGGAATCAATGTTTAACCTCTCACATTTTTCATGATGGGACTAATTCCAGATATGTGATAATTCCGTGATATTTTACAAGTATCTTTAAATTTCTAAAGCTGTAATTCATATGAAAAAAGAGGTACTTGTTATTGAAGACGATCCCGATATTGTTGAACTACTTCGTATTCATCTGGAAGATCTTGACTGCAATGTTTATAGTGCATCGACAGGCACGACGGGGTTAGAAATGGCTGAAAAAGGCCACTATGACCTGATTATTCTTGATCTGATGCTTCCTGAACTTGATGGCCTGGAGATTTGCCGGAGTATTCGGGCACAAAAAGTTTATACGCCGATATTGATGTTGACGGCAAAAGTGGAAGAAGTAGATAAAATCATAGGACTGGAAACAGGAGCAGATGATTATATGACCAAACCATTCAATGTTCGGGAATTTATTTCCAGGGTAAAAGCGATATTCAGGCGGGTAACTATGATTAAGGAAGAATCGAGTCAACCTAATAAAATTATTTCCTTTCGAGGTCTAAACATAGACCTTGAAAAACGTAAAGTTACAATTGATAACAAAAAAGTAGCGCTGACGCCTAAGGAGTTTGATTTGCTGGTCCTTATGTCCAGCCACCCCGGTCGGAGTTACAAAAGAGAAGAACTCCTGAATCTTGTATGGGGTTATGAATTTTCCGGATATGAACACACTGTGAATTCACATATAAACAGGCTTAGAGCAAAAATAGAACGTGACATAAACAATCCAGCGTATATACTTACCACTTGGGGCATCGGATATAAGTTTAATGAGGATGACTAACATGAAAAATAGCAATTTGATTTTGAATAAATTATATCTCCAAATATCAGGACTTCTGCTTGTGATTCTTATGGCCATAGGTATTGCTTATTTTATGATAACGGCATATTCAGCACAACGATATTTTCAGGAGACCACCCAGCGTTTGAACGCACATGTTGCTAAACAAATGTTGCTGGAGGTAAACCCTTTTGTAAATGGAGAAATTAATGAAGAGGCGCTTGGAAAAATTATGCACTCTATGATGGCCGTAAATCCTGGGATTGAAGTTTATCTGCTAAATCCAAATGGGAAGATCCTCTCATTTGTGGTCTTGGATAAAAAAGTTAAGATGGATCAATTAGCAATTTCTCCAATAAAAGAATTTATTGAGCAAGATGGTCAAAAATTTATTTTAGGCGATGACCCTAGAAATCCAGATCGTCAGGTAGTATTTTCTGCATCCGTAGTTAAGGAAAATGGCCGTTTACTGGGCTATGTGTATATGGTATTAGCCAGCGAACAATATGAAAACATTATGGCAATGCTCCGGAATAGTTTTTTATTGAAAACAGGAAGTCAATTGTTTCTGATTACTCTCCTGGCAGCTTTTTCAATAGGACTCCTGACGATATGGTTGATTACCAGTAATCTGAGAAAGATAATACAAACAGTGCGCAAGTTTGAACAGGGAGATTTAACGGTTCGCATACCTATAAAATCTAAAGACGAACTGGGAGGATTATCATTCACTTTCAATCGTATGGCTGATACTTTATTAAAAAATATTGAGCAGCTAAAAGAAGTTGATCATTTACGTAAGGAATTGATTGCCAATATATCTCACGATCTTCGAACTCCATTATCGGTAATTCATGGATATGTGGAAACACTGTCAATCAAAATTAATGACCTTAATCATGAGCAGCAGGAAAAATATCTTAAGATCATACTCAAAAGCACGGATCGACTCAAATTGCTTGTATCAGATTTGTTTCAGCTTTCACAACTGGAAGCACGACAGGTAAAACCAATCATGGAACAATTTGCGATCACAGAGTTGATCAATGACCTGAGTACCAAGTACCAGTTGATGGCAAACGAGAAAAAGATTACAATCCATGCGTCAATTGAAAATAAAACCTTACTGGTAAATGCCGATCTGGGTTTAATGGAAAGAGCGCTAAATAATCTTATTGATAACGCCATACAGCACACACCGGAGCAAGGAAAAGTAGATCTCCAGGTTACAACCTCCGGAGATGCGGTAAAAGTAAGTATCTCTAATACGGGCAAAGGTATTCCAACGGAAGATCTGGATCATATTTTTGATCGCTATTTTACAAAAAGTGTAAGCGGTAGAGAAGGTACGGGTCTGGGTCTGGCGATAGTAAAAAATATTCTTGAAATCCACGATAGCATAATTCAGGTAAAAAGTAATATCAAAGACAAAACCACTTTCTTTTTTCACCTGCCTCTTCTGCATATCTGAAAATATGATTGTTTTGTGAACATTTCGTGACATCTGAAGGCCAACTTTGGATGAACTAAAATCGAAAAGTTATGAAAAACAAACTATTATTATTTCTTGTACTTGCAGGATTCACTTTTTCTGCCTGCAATAACGACGACGATCCTGTCGCAAACAGTGCGATAACATTAACCATTAGCAACCTGCCGATGTCGGCTTCAAACGAACAATATGAAGGATGGATTATCGTCGGTAGTGCACCGGTGAGTACGGGCACATTTACTGTTAATGCAGATGGAGCATTATCTCAAAGTACATTTCAGGTTGATGCTGCAATGCTGGCATCTGCTACAACATTTGTATTAAGTATTGAACCTATTCCTGATAGTGATCCTACACCAAGCAATATTAAAATATTAGGTGGAGATTTTTCTGGAAATCAGGCTATGATAACTGCAGGACACAGTGCAGCTCTTGGAAATGACTTTTCATCAGCTATAGGCACCGCGATACTTGCAACTCCAACAACTGAAACAACTGATGATGAATTGAGTGGGATTTGGTTTTTAGACTTGTCTTCGGGCAGCCCGGCTGCCGGATTATCGCTACCTGCACTACCATCAAACTGGAAATATGAAGGATGGGCTGTTATAGATGGAAATGCAGTTACCAGTGGAACATTTTCAGTGGTTGATACTGCAGATGATTCAGCCCCATTTAGCGGGCCTGGTGAAGGTCCTCCTTTTCCCGGCGAAGACTATGTCACAAATGAACCCGACGGTTTGAGTTTTCCTACAGATATAAGTGGAATGGTTTTGGTAATATCTATTGAACCGAATCCCGATAATGATCCGTCCCCATTTCTTTACAAGCCCCTGGTGGTCACATTGCCTACTGGAGCACAGGATCATATAAATTACGAATTGACGAACATGGCGAGCAGTACTTTCCCGACCGGAACTGTATCGCGGTAGTTTTTATTATTTTCTTTTTGTCACACGTTCTGTGTCGCGCCACATGGCTTTGCAAGTGGCGCGACATTTTTTTTATTTTACTTGATAATCTACTCCTTTAGGTATTCATGAGATTTATTTGCTTAACTTTATTTGCACGTAGAAAAACACTCCCCTAACAAAATTACTTGATATATGAAAACCACTTTTAAGCTTAATGGAAAAACCGTGCAGGTTGAAACTCAATCGGATGCAACTCTGTTGTGGACGTTAAGGGATCATTTGGGGTTGACCGGCACGAAGTACGGATGCGGAAAAGCTTTGTGTGGAGCCTGCACTGTGCATCTGGATGGGATGGCTGTCAGATCATGCACTACACCGATGTCGATGGTTACAAACCGCTCGGTCACTACTATCGAAGGATTGTCCAAAGACAATTCTCATCCATTGCAGATAGCATGGGTTGAGGAGCAGGTTCCTCAGTGTGGATATTGCCAATCCGGTCAGATTATGCAAGCCGCAGCCCTGTTGCAGAATAACAGCCGCCCGACAAGGGAACAGATACTGGCTCAGATGAATGGAATAATTTGCCGTTGCGGAACCTATACACGGATTGTCAGGGCAATCGAACGAACGGCTCAAAACCTATAGACCATGGAAAACGCAAAGACCATAATTTCCAAAATTTCGAGACGAAAATTTATCGTTGGTGCCGGAGGCTTCACTTTTCTTATTACAACCGGAGTCATTTGGCCAAAGTTATCCGCTGAAAATAAAACAGCAAATGACGGTACTATTACTGCTTGGGTTCATTTACAGCCCGACGGCAAAGTTATCATCTATAATCCAGCAGCAGAAATGGGGCAGGGATCCATGACTGCATTGCCTGTACTGATCGCAGAGGAAATGGATGTAGATTGGTCAATGGTCATTATCGAGAATTCTCCAATTATTCCGGAGATATATGGATCCAGAGGATTTCGGGGAGGGAATAGCATGATCACCGTAGGCAGCCGGGCTGTAAGTGGTTACTATGAAATCCTTCGTCAGGCTGGAGCCCAGGCACGTTATGTATTACTCTACAATGCAGCCCATAAATGGGATGTTCCCATCCAGGAACTTACAACGGATGCCGGTGTCGTGATTCATAAATCAAGTGGTCGAAAAATGCTTTACGGAGAAATTGCGGAATTTGCCAAATCACCTGATAAAATTCCGAAGATCCCGAAAGAACAGATGAAGCAACCAGGTCAATTTAGGTTGATTGGCAAAAACATTCCAAGATACGATATTCCAGAAAAGGTGAACGGGAGTGCCATTTTTGCAATGGATATCCAGTTACCGAATATGGTTTATGGGGCAATTTCAAGATCGCCGGTTAATGGTGCCAGGCCGGTAAATGTGTTAAATAAGGATTCCATCCTGGAAATTGATGGTGTGATTGATCTGGTTACCCTCGAACACGGAGTTGGTGTCATTGCCAACTCAATAGAAACTGCATTTAAAGCCAATAAGCAATTACAGATCCAGTGGAGCGAAGGGGCGAAGGCCGCAAACTATAACAGTGTGGAGGCATTTGAGAAATATGAAAATATGGCAGAGGATGCCAGTATAAAGGGAAGTGTGATAAAAAATAAGGGCAACATAACGAATGCATTGCAAAATGCTGAAAAAACATATAGCTCATACTACAAAAATGATTTTGCCTATCATGCACAAATGGAACCCCTGAATGCCGTGGTTTCCGTTGCTCCAGATGGATCCAGCGCCGAGCTTTGGGTGGGATCTCAGGCTCCGGTTAGCGCAAGACGCGCAGCAGCCCAGGCCCTTGGCATAGCAGAAGAAAAAGTCGAAATCCATCCTTGCTACCTGGGAGGAGGATTCGGTCGCAGATCCATGTCTGATTATGTTACCGAGGCAGCGTTTCTGGCAAAAAAGGCCGGAAAACCCTTAAAACTAGTGTGGACAAGGGAAGATGACATTGCCTATGGTGCGTTTCGCCCGTTGTCGGTACAACGTATGCAGGCAGGAGTGGATAAGTCCGGTAATATTGTAGGATGGAGTCATATTGTAGTTGGAACTGGCGGGCGGTTGATGACCTCGGGTGTGAATACATTATTCTATACTTTTCCCAATCAGCACATTGAAATGCGTAATGTGGATGAAGGAGTGCGTACAAAACACTGGCGCGCGGTTGGACACGGTCCAAATAAATTTGCAATCGAAGCTTTCATCGATGAAATAGCTGTAGGTCAAAAAATTGATCCTTTAGAAATACGCCGACGATTAATGAAGAATCATCCACGTGCGCTGAATGTTCTTGAAACGGCTGCTAAAATGGCAAACTGGGGAACAGCACCACCTCCGGGCAGGGGCCGGGGGATAGCTTTTGCCGAACGAAGTGGTTCACTAGCTGCCGGTGTATGTGAACTTTCGGTTGATCGGGGAAGCGGCAGGATACAGGTTCATAATTTCTGGGTTGCGTTGGATGCAGGAGTGGTGGTTCAACCAGACAACGTATTGGCTCAATCAGAGGGTTCAATCAATTTCGGTTTGAGTAGTGTGCTCAGTGAAAGTCTTACTTTCAAAAACGGTAAAGTGCAACAATCGAACTTCCATGACTACAATGTCATGCGAATTGCGGATGCTCCTGAAAATATCGAAATTAAAATCATACCATCGAATGAAAAGCCTTCCGGTGTTGGGGAGGCAGCATTACCATTTGTTGGTGGAGCGGTATCGAATGCTTTTGCAAACCTTACAGGTATACGGCTTAGGCACATTCCATTTACCCCTGAAAAGGTTCTTGAGGCATTGAGCAGTTAGTGAACCACTGATATTTTAATTACATTCTGACAAAGTCAGGCAAACACGCTGCCATCAGGAACGGTAACGCGATAATTTGGTGAGTTAGAGGTCGTAAAAGGAAATGTCCTGTGGACATCTTTTTTTTTAACCGAACCTTTTCACACTTCTTGATCCAATGACAAAAGCAGTTTTTCGCAATTGCACCAAAGACAATCAGTACTGTCCAGAACATCTGCCATTGCTCCATTGCCAGGCTACCCTCGCAGGTAATAATATTGTTAAAGATCCAACCTGCTAACAGAGTACCCAATCCCTGGCCCTCGCAATAGGATACCAACACGAACAAGCCTTGTGCCTGAGCCCGGATTGCCAGTGGAGCCATTTGATCCAGGTAGATCTGCCTGGCGATGTATTCAAAATCGTAGCAAATTCCATGCAAAAGAATACCACTAATGAATCATCCATGTATTGGTATCTGGTGCCCGGGAGTAAAAAGTGTATAACACAGTACCCAGGCTAACATTCCAGCAAATACAACCCATCTGATACCCCACCTCAGCAAAAACCTTGGCATTTGGATCCCCTCCCCTGATTAGATAACGAAGGTAGATTGTAAAATAGAGGCAGGAGCTAATCAAAAGCGCTAATAGGATTCATGGTATAGCCTTTGGCCCTCAGAAGTTGGATAAGACCTCGTTCACCTGATAAATGTGCAGCTCCTATGACGATGAAGGCTGGATCCATTGAGATGAGATCATGGATTTTTCCCGTCCAGAGCTTATTCCTGGAATAATAATATACCTCCTGGAACTTCTCACTACGATTTGTTGCCTTCAATATCTCCTCATGAATTTTATCCAGATCCTGCTCATTAGAATAATATCGCACAAGCTGGTTATAGTCCTCTATATGCTCGTTAAAATTGTTAATGGTATACTTCAGTGCTTCCACCTGGTCTTGCATTGGGAATTGTTCAAAAGCTGCAATTTCATCTTCCACGGTTCCTAAACTTTTGAATTTCAGTTTACTTTTTTTTGCCGTTTTGGCTAGTAGATCTTCAGAAAAAACAACATTGTCGTCTAGATCTAGATATAGAAGCGTAGTGGCCGTAACTAAAATTACCGGTTGCAATCGACTGTAAAAGAAGTGATAGTCATGTTCAGTCACATCCAGGTCCTTCAACATTAATAATCTTAACTGATTTAATTCATCATCAGTTAAATAATCATTTATCCAGCCATCATTCGGAATCCTAACGGCTTTACTGAATTTATTTCTGCTTGGCCTGTTAATGGGCGTTTTGGAGATAAATACCTTACTTTCTTCCATAGCTCTCCGGACATTTTTAGATACTGAAAATTCATTTTTAGGTAAGAAATTAATAATACCAAATAAGTATGAAGATTTTTCAAGTCCATTTCCTGAAATTTCCCATAATATCGAATTTTGATCATGCTGTGCCTCGCTGATAAATACTGTTGAAATATTGACCACGAAAACTATAAAATAATTTGAAATAGTTTTATAATTCATTGAATTGATATATTTCCGCAATAAAGATATAAAAATCAATTGACGAATAATAACCCCTCAGTGAACATACTGATAAAATGAGATTTTTTACGGAATGTATCCTGACGGCTTCAAGCCATTACAATGATTGCCAACCTAGAATCCCTTATTCTCCATCTTCTTTCTCCTCCTCAGGTAGCTTTTCCAATACAATGATATCGGCATCTACTTACATTATGGGACAACTCCTTGTCCCACTTAGTATATAGATACCTTGAAATCAATAGCGTAGGTTTTTGGAATTGTCCTCTTCGCGACAATTTACTCCAATAACACATTGGTTGATTATAAATCATTAACCAAATCCCAAGCAATGATTTTGACAGGTGAAATCCCACAGGCAACAAAGTAATTTAGAATGGCATCAATACTGCTATGGAATCAGTCCGTAATTCATCAGTGTCAGTTTTCACATATATACTAATCGGAAAGGTGTTGCTTAAAACACATGGATCGAAATTTTAAAGTAGCCTATTAGTCTTTACCTGCTAAACTATTCATCTTTCAATGAATCCACAGGATTAGCAATGGCGGCTTTGATGGATTGCCAGCTCATGGTAACCCATGCAATCAATAACGTGATGCCTGCTGCAGTCAGAAATACACCCGGCCCGATAGTAATTCTGAAATGGAAATCCTGTAACCATCCGTCCATAAAATACCAGGAAACAGGTATTGCAAATGCCAATGCGATGAGAATAAGTTTTCCGAACTCTTTGGATAAAAGGAAAACAATACTGGCCACAGAAGCTCCCATAACCTTTCTAACACCAATTTCCTTGGTACGCTGTTCGGCTGTAAAGGCTGCAAGTCCGAATAAACCAAGGCTGGCGACGAAAATTGCCAGGAAAGAGAATGCCATCGCAATTCGACCTATGCGCTCCTCCGCATCGTACATTCTTGCAAATCGATCATCCAGGAATGAATATTGAAAGGGTTGGCCTGGACCAAGTTCTTTCCACTTGGTTTCAAGGTCAGAAAGAACCGCTGTTACATCGTCAGTGTTGATGCGAAAACACGCAAACCGTCTGGAACTTCCAAGATACATTGACAATGCTCCTATATTTTCATGTAAAGATTCAAAATTGAAATTTTTTACGACTCCAACAATTTCAAAGGGAATCGTTGTACTACTTTCCGGACCAAAATTATCAAATGTAAATATCTTCCTACCGAGGGGGTTATTATATCCGAATAATTCAGCTGCTCTTTCATTAATTATGATAGCCGATGAGTCGGATGGAAAATCTCTTGAAAAATTCCTTCCCTCTAAAATCTCCATTCCCATTGTAGGGATGTATTCCTGATCAACACGCCAGAATTGCATGGAAACAGCATTCAGTTCATTCGGTTGTTCACCCTCAGGCCAGAATCCTGTATCACTCCGGGAAGAGGATACGGGTAAGAAACTCGTAATTGTTGCTGATACAACGTTTGAATTTTGAAGAATCTGATTTTTGAAAGCATCAAGATTATTATCAAGCGCGTACACATCTTCTACAAGAATAACCTGCTCCTTGTTAAATCCTAGTTTTTTGCTTTGAATAAAATTGAGTTGCTGGTAAATTACCAGAGTTCCGACAATCAGTATAATGGATGCAACAAATTGAATTACCACAAGTGTACTTCGCAACCAGCCACTTTTTACACCAAGAATCAATTTTCCTTTCAGAACAACTGCCGGGCGGAAAGCGGAAAGGTAAAACGAAGGATAAATACCGGCCAGCACTCCTATAATCAACACCGCTGCGATTATACCCAGGAGAAATACCGGTGAAGTATATGGAACAGACAAGGACTTATTTGCCAGTTGGTTGAAATAAGGAAGTGCAAGCGAAGCCAATATCAAAGCGATCACCATACCTAACATGCTAAGCAGGATTGACTCTGTAAGGAATTGTTTTATCAGGTGAGACCGATAAGAGCCAAGAACTTTTCGTACCCCCACTTCTTTAGCCCTGTTTGCCGATCGCGCAGTTGATAGATTCATGAAGTTAATACACGCGATCAAAAGTATGATCGCTGCAATCGCTGAAAAGATGTAAACATATTTAATATCACCGGTTGGTTCAAATTCAAATCCAAGATCTGAATGCAAATGAATATCTGTTACAGGTCTGATACTATACCGGACCCATTGCCCGGAGGCTTTAAAATCCTCCTTTGTAATATTTAGCAGTTGTTCAGCTTGGGGAAATGTGTAGGTGTTAACCATTTCAACTATTTTCTCCTGAAAAGATTCAGGGTTCGCATCCGCTCTGAGCACAAAATAGGTAAAGTAATTATTACTGAGCCATATCGTGTTCTTTGCATCATCCAAGCCCTCCATGCTAAGCATAACATCCAGGTGAAAATGACTGTTGGCCGGTAATTCCTCAAACACGCCGGTTATTTCGTACAACACATCGTTGTCCATCGTCATTTGCTGGCCGACAGGATTTGAATTGCCGAAATGCTTCTCGGCTACAGCTTTGCTTATAACCATTGTATTGGGTTTTTCCAATGCTGTGACTTTGTCCCCGTATATAAATGGAATCGTGAAGATTTCAAAAATATTGTTATCTGCATATGAAACATTGTCCTCTTTGATGTTATTGATTTCTTTCTTAAACAGATGGGAACCGATACGCCGGAATCTTCCTGCAATTTCAACTTCCGGGTAATCATTCATCATGGTTTGGGCCATGGGCGCGGGTGCAACGGGCATTTCCAAATGATTACCCCCAAACATTATGTCAGCTTCTATTCGGTAAATTCGCTCTGACTTTTCATGAAATTTGTCGTAGGACAATTCGTCGATAACAAACAGAACCATGAGCATGCAGCTCGCAATCCCGACGGCAAGGCCTATAACATTGATTAGTGAGTAAAACCTGTTTTTATTCAGGCTCCGATAAGCAGTTTTCAAATAATTTTTAAACATGATATTAGGATTACTATTGAGTTCTGACAGCGTTAAACGTTGAATTTTTTGTAATTCATTCGTTTTAAAATATTGATCTATGACTAAATTATACGAATCCATAAATTTCATCCCTGAGCCCATTTGCTCGTCAATTTTGCAGCAGATGTGGTCCAGTAATTCATCCTTCAGGGGTTCATATACCAGACCTCTCCGATACAGGTCATTGATAATATAATTAATATTTGAATGGTTGAGGGTCATTTTTATGTATTGGATATGGGATTCAACTGAAGCACATTTTGCATTATTCGAACGAAATTGGTAAAATCACGAATTTTTTCATCAACAACGGTTTTTCCTGAAGCGGTTATCTGGTAGTACTTGCGAACCCGTTTCCCGATATGCACAGTTTCAGTGGTAAGGATACCCTCAGCCTCCATCCGGTGCAAATGTGGATAAAGCGACCCTTCACTCAACTGTATCTCACCATCCGTTAATGATTTTACTTTTTGCGTGATCTCATATCCATACATACGGTTATGATCGTGAAGTACTTTCAGGATGATGGTTTGAAGTGTGCCTTTGATTAACTCCGTTGATGCCATAATTTAATTGCCTTGAGGTTAGATACATTGAAATTCGATGCATTGTAAAGACGACAGAAAACGTAAAAGGTTGCCTGGTTCACAAAAAAAGTTTGATCCAGCATTGACCGAAGTAATTTCCTCATGACGATGTTTCAAAGGAAATACAACTAAACTGCTAATTAGCGCCCATCTATAACTTGCGATATAGATAAATTGCTATGCCTGCCGACAGGCAGGAATTTCATAAATCCCTTCTTGGAAGAAATAAATGTTGGTTTACTGTCGATATCCGGAATATGATTGATCAGAATATCCAATCCAGGAAACTGGAGGTCCCACGGAGAATTCACATTGGTATTAATTCCGGTTTGCATCGGAAAATTTATATGTTTCCCCATCTTGTCTTGTAACCAAAAATATCTGGAATCATTGATTCAAAAATGGGCATAAGATTATAATTCAGAGCCGAAGAAATCCACAATTTGAAAAAAAAACATAATCAGACAATTTTTCGTTTATATTTATATTTATAATTTTATGACAAAAATCATTGTTGCGATCAATGTGTTAATTTATCTTGCATCTGAAATTCCATCTTAAATAAATCATTATGAAATTCAATGGCATGTATTATATTATAGTAATTGGTTTGTTTGCCTCCTGTGCATCTTCCTCGAGTTCAAGTTCTACCTCTGCACAGAACATTACAGACCCTACCAAACTTAGTACAACATATCGTGAATTAGCTGACTATTTGCAGAGAGTTCCGGGAATATCAGTTACCAGGCGCGGCAATAGCTACAGTGTTTTGGTTAGAGGCATGTCCAGCATAAGTGGTTCTAACGAACCACTCTATATAATTGACCGCATCCAGGTGGGTAGTTATGACCAGGCTGCTGCAATGGTAGACCCTAATGATATAGCTCGCGTAGAAGTTTTGAAAGATGTGGCGTCTACAAATATTTATGGTATGAGAGGGGCAAATGGTGTGATCATAATTCACACTAAAAAATAAAATTTTATCAAAACCTGGGTAGAATAACATCTCCTGAGCGTTTGGAGTCGTGTGGTTATTACACACATATCATAGAAATTCAACTGTAATAGTGTTTCTAAACCTGGTTGATCCGTATTCATTC